>JAPKZM010000032.1 GCA_026393775.1 Candidatus Aminicenantota bacterium | reverse complement strand
CGCGGCCAGCTGCTGAAGAGCACGCTGAAAAAGCTTGAGAACGGCCAGCAGATCATCGTCAGGGGAGTTCTTTCGGTATACCCGGCGCGCGGCGAGATGCAGATCATCGCCAGCGACATGCGTCTGCAGGGCATCGGCGATATTTTCCTTGCCCTGGAAAATTTGAAAAAAGCCTACGCGGGAAAGGGCTATTTCGACCCGCAACGGAAGAGACCCCTGCCCCTGCTGCCCGGCCGCATCGGTGTGGTCACTTCGCCTACCGGGGCGGCGTTACGCGACATCGTGCGCATCCTGCGCCGCCGCTTCCCAGGTATCGACATCGTCATCTACCCGGCCAAGGTGCAGGGGGAGGGAGCCGCCGCCGAAATCGCCGCCGGCATCGAGTACTTCAACCGAACCGATTCCGATTACGCGGTGGACGTCCTGATCGTCGGCCGCGGCGGTGGCAGCTACGAGGACCTGTGGGCCTTCAACGAAGCACCGGTGGTCGAGGCCATTTTTCGCAGCCGCATACCGGTGATTTCCGCGGTCGGCCACGAGACCGATTTCACCATCGCCGATTTCGTCGCCGACCTGCGGGCGGCCACGCCATCGGCCGCGGCCGAACTGGTGGTGGGCAAGAAAGACGAGTTCCTCAACCGCATCGATTTTTTTCGGCACGCGCTGATGCGCCACATGGAAATGCGGCTGCACGAAAAAAAATCCTCCCTGGAGGGGCTGCGCACCGATTCAGCCCTGGCCGAATTCCCCGGGCACGCGCAAGAGCTGGCCCAGCGTCTGGACAGCGGCGAATTCGCCCTGGTCCGCCTGTTTCAGCAGTCCCTGAACCGCAAGCTGGAGAAATGGCACCAGACCGCGCAGAGCTTTGCCGCCTTTGACATGGGCGCCGCGCTGAAAAACAGGAACCTGCAGCTCCAGAACCTACGTATGCAGGTGCATTCCCGTTTTGGCGAGAAGCTGCAGCAGGGGCGGGAAAAAATCGGAGTACTGAATTCCAAGCTGGCCAGCATGAATCCGGAAAACGTACTGGCCAAGGGCTATTCCATCACCACCGACCATGCCCAGCGGGTGGTCAAGGATTCATCCGTCCTGGCCGCGGAGGAGAAGATCTCCATCCGTTTCGCCCGCGGCCGGGCTTTCGCCAAGGTGATCAAGGAGTGAACCATGAAAAAAGAGACGCTCGACTTCGAAGCTGCGCTCAAAAGACTGGAAGCCATCGTGCAAAAACTGGAAGACCCCGACGTTCCCCTGCAGGAGGGCTTTGCCCTTTATGAAGAGGGCATGAAACTCAGCAGCCAGATGAAGAAGGAACTGGGCGAGATCGAAAAAAAAGTGAAGATTCTGCAAAGCGACGCCAAGGGCAACCTGCAAGCGACCGACTTCGAAGCGCCGGACAATGAATGATTATGTGCGGCGGATGACCGCGGCGGTCAACCTCGAGATCCTCCGCGGCATCGATCCGCAAAAGGGAACGCTGGAAGCGGCCATGCATTACGCGCTGGCCGTCCCGGGCAAACGTCTGCGCCCGCTCCTGTTCCTGGCCCTCCTGGACGCCCGCCGCCAGGAGGCGGAAAGATTCATCGGCCTGGCCTCCGCCCTGGAAATCATCCACACCTATTCGCTGATCCACGACGACCTGCCGGCGATGGACAATGACGACCTGCGCCGCGGCCTGCCCACCCTGCACAAGAAATTCAACGAGGCGCTCGCGCTGCTGGCCGGCGACACCCTGCTGACCTTCGCCTTTGAAAAGATCGCCGCCGCCCCCCTGGCGGCGGAAAAAATCGTGGCCATCATCGGCCTCGTCACCCGCTGCATCGGCAAGGACGGCATGGCCCAGGGACAGGCTTTGGACCTGGAATTCAAGGGGGAAGCGCAGGCCATCGCGGCGATCCACCGGCTGAAAACAGCCGAGCTGATCAAGGGCTCCCTGCTGGCCGCGGCCCAGGTAATCGATTTAAACGCTGCGGAGCAGCGGCTGTTGGCCCGGGCCGGGATCGCTATAGGACTCGGATTCCAGCTCGCCGATGATCTGCTGGATATCACCGGCGACGAACAAAAAGTCGGCAAAAAGCTCCACAAGGACAAGTCCAACCAGAGCCCCAACGCGGTTTTGTATCTGGGTTTGCCGGCCGTCAAAGCCAAGATCGCCGAATATCACCGCGAGGCGCTGGCCCTGGTCCAGGAGCTGAAAATCGATTTTCCTCCTTTCCTGTCGCTTTTGGAAAATATGCTGTTCCGGAGCCAATAATGTCCTTGCTCGAAAACATTGTTTCGCCGGCCGATGTCAAAAAACTGAGCCTGGAAGAACTGTCCCAATTGTCCGCGGAGATCACGGAACTGTTGGTCCAGGTGGTTTCGCGCAACGGCGGTCACCTGTCGTCCAACCTGGGTGTGGTCGACCTGACCCTGGCCCTGCACCGGGTCTTCGACGCCCCGGCCGACAAGATCATCTGGGATATCGGCCATCAGTGCTATACCCACAAGATCATCACCGGCCGCCGGGAAAAAATTTTCTCCATCCGCAAAAAAGGCGGCCTGCTCGGTTTTCCCGATCGCGAGGAGAGCGAATACGACGTGCTGAATACCGGCCATGCCTCGACGTCGCTCGCTTTCGCCTCGGGCCTGGCCATCGCCCGCGACCGCCAGAAGGATGATTTTCACATCGTGACCGTCATCGGCGACGGAGCCTTGACCGGCGGCGTCGCCCTGGAAGCCCTGAACCATATCGGCCAGGTCAAGCAACGGCTGATCATCATCCTCAACGACAACAAGATGTCGATATCGCCCAACGTCGGCGGCATTTCCCGTCATTTGAACTACCTGGTTTCCGGGCGCCCCTATATCCGCATGAAGGAAGTGATCCAGAATGTCCTGAAATCGATCCCCGCCGTCGGCAAATCGATGTACGAAGTGGCCAAAAAAGTCGAAGTCTTGATGCGGACCATGATGGTGCCCGGCTCGCTTTTTGACGAGTTGGGCATCAAGTACATTGGCCCGGTGAACGGCCATGACTTTCCCGAAATGCTCAAGGAATTCGAAGCGGCCAAGAAACACGATTTTCCCGTCCTGCTGCACGTGGTGACCAGCAAGGGCAAGG
>JAPKZM010000006.1 GCA_026393775.1 Candidatus Aminicenantota bacterium | reverse complement strand
ACGGGCTGTTGCCCAAATCGAATAAATTTTAGCAGAAATAAAGTTATCTAACACTATTAAATTATTGACTAAAGAGTGCCGGGATGGGACAATTTTATTATGAATAAAAGCCTTGAGAACAAGTCATGATCGGGGTTGAGAGTCCCAACAACGGGAAGTTGTTTTACAATTTCAATTTGGAAAAGAAGGTCAGGAAGAACCATCCTTTGCGCAAGCTGAAGGAGATATTGAATCTCGATTTCATGTACAACTTATTGAAGGACAAGTACGGCTACAACGGCAACATATCGGTGCCGCCGCCGGTGATCATGAAGATGATGATCCTGCTGTTTTTGTACAACGTCCGCTCGGAGCGGGAGATGATGGAGACGATCCCGGAGCGGTTGGACTGGCTGTGGTTTTTAGGTTATGACATTGACGAGGAAGTTCCCAATCACAGCGTATTGAGCAAGGCGAGAAAACGTTGGGGAGAAGATATCTTTAAGGAGTTATTTAACCGGGTGGTGAGACAGGCGGTGGAAGCCGGGCTGGTGGATGGCGAGAAGATTTTTGTGGATGCCAGTTTGGTTGAAGCGGACGCTTCGAAGAACTCCGTTAAAAAGCTTGACGATATCAAGCTGGATGAGCAATACCAGGAACTGGTGAAGCGGCTTGATGAACGAGCTGAAGAAGGTGTTGAGGGCAGTGGCAAAATCAATCAAGAACATATCAGCAGCACGGACCCGGATGCGACGATCACCAGTCAGAGCGGTGTTCGCCAACTGAGCTACAAGGTTCATCGCAGCGTTGATGATCGGAAAGAAATCATCACCACCTGTTCGGTAACGACCGGCTCGGTGAATGAAGCGCATGTGCTGGAGAAAACCATAGCCGAGCACGAAGATGTAGTTGAGGCAAAAGTCGGGACGGTTGTAGCTGACAGCAAGTATGGGACAACTGAAAATTACAGTGCACTCAAAGAGAAAGGCATCAAGACGCATATCAAGGATCTTGGGGCTTCAAGAGTACATCGGGGAGATGTGTTTGGCAAAGACAGATTTGCCTATGTCGCCGAACGGGATGTGTATATCTGTCCGGCGGGAAAGGAGTTGCAGCGGCGAAGTTGGAATCGGAACCGGCAATGGACAAAATATCGGATAGACAAAGAGCAATGCGCAAGTTGTGAACTTAGAAGCCAATGCACCAATGATAAGAACGGGCGATCCATAAGCCGCTTGCCTGGAGACGATTTGATCGCGGCTGGTCGGCAGGACGCGGCCAGCGAGGAAGGGATAAAAGATTTGAAGCGGCGTCAGCATCTGATGGAACGGAGTTATGCTTATGGCAAACGCTTTGGTTACAAGCGGGCTCGCTGGCGGGCATTGTGGCGGGTGAGCATCCAGCAACTCCTTGTTATCCTCAGGGGGAATCGATTGGGAATTTTATGTCGCAACTTCATTTGTCGCTGTCGGATGTTTTTAATTACTCTAAATCTTCGGCTTAAGCCAGAGTATTAATGATGCCTTTATTTAACCTAATTGGGCAACAGCCCGTGGAGACCCGACACCTATGAGCCTCTCACTCTTCAGTCACTTCTTCTTGCTCAGAATTCTCTCCATTTCATCCAGGGCGCGGTTCATCTTGGCCATGCATAACGCAAACGGCTCAGGGGCTGTCATATCGACCCCGGCCTTCAACAGCAGGGGAATCGAATAATCCGATCCGCCTGAAGACAGAAAATCGAGATATTTCTTTTTCGCCGTCTTGTCGCCGTTTAACACCAATTCCGATAACGCGGCAGAGGCAGTGTATGCCGTCGCGTACTGATAGGCATAAAAATTGAAGTACAATTGGGGAATGGTCGTCCAGTCCGATTTGATGTCGTCATCCACGACACAGATATTCCTGGCATGACCATAGTACTTCCTCACAATTTCGAGATACAAGCGATTGAGTGTGTCACCGGTGATCGGTTCCCCTTTTTCAGCCATTTCGTGGGCACGAAGTTCAAACTCTGATACCAGTGTGGCCCGGAAGATCGTGATCGCGAAACCGTCAAGGTAAT
This sequence comes from Candidatus Aminicenantota bacterium, assembly GCA_026393775.1. Lineage (GTDB taxonomy): Bacteria > Acidobacteriota > Aminicenantia > UBA2199 > UBA2199 > UBA2199. Next base: position 7,941 of record JAPKZM010000006.1, on the reverse strand, counting down.
TGCCGAGCATCGAGAGCCGCTCGCCATCATCTTTGGTCTGCTCCAGCATGAAATCAATCAGCAGCGCTTCGTTGAATGTCGAAGCGACTTCTGCAATAAACCTCGGGCAAGTCGCCGTTGCGAACGGTTGCCGGGTATTCGCCAGGTAGCTTTGCATGGCATGCCCAAGTTCGTGCGCCATCCCGCTCATGTCGTCGTACTCCCCCCCATAATTGAACAGGATATAGGGATGTACATCGTAGGCCCAACCATTGGAATATCCACCCGAGCGTTTCCCCGCGGTCGGATAGGCATCGATCCAGCGTTCGGCAAACGCCTTCTTAACCACTGCCACATAGTCATTGCCCAGCGGCCGGAGCGCCGCAAGAATATGTTTCCGCGCTGCAGCGAAAGTAAATTGCCTGCCGTCAGCGGCCGCCAGGGGCGCGGAAAGATCGTAGTAGTGCAACTCGCTCACGCCGAGAATTTTCTGTCGCAGCTTCAGATAGCGATGGAAAGTATCCAGGTTTTTATTCACGTTATCGACGAGGCTGCCGAACACCCGGACCGGGATGTTGTCGCCATCCAGCGAGCTTTCAAGGCATGAGTCGTACTTCCCCGCCTTCATATAAAAAAGATCTTTCTGGATTTGCGCGTTCAGCAGCGCGCCGAACGTGGCGCTGAACTCATTCAGTTTTCCCATGAATGCCGAGTACGTATTCTTGCGGTCTTCGCGATTCGACGATCTTCGTTGCTGAGAATAACCGGATCGATCGAGCTTCACCCTCTTACCGTCACTCAATGTTACTTCGGGGTACGGGAAATCCGCGTTGACAAACATGTCACGGATGCTCGCCGGTGCATCCGCCACCAACCCCGCGGCGGAGATGATTCTTTCTTCATCGCCGGTACCGGCGTGCGCATGGCGGCGGAGAAGATCGTGCAAATAATGTCGGTGCATATCCAGTTTTCTTTCACTGGCAAGAAACGATTGAACCTTTGCCGGGTCGATTGCCAGGATCTCGGGATCGACGAATGCGGTCTTCTCGGAAAATGCCGATCCCAGTTGGTCCAATTCCTGTTGAAGCGCCAAACTCGATTGGACGCGCATATCCTGATCCAGGTTCAAGTTAGCGTAAGTAAAAAGTCGGGTGAATTGTTTGTTGAGGTGCTCGAGAAGAGCGAGGCATCCCGACAGCCGATCCGCCGACATGGACAGCGTACCCCGATACGCTTCGATAGCCGGGAGTTCGTTAATGAATTTCTGTTTGGCTTCTCTCCAAGCCGCAGCGGACGGATAGATGGCGGTGAGGTCCCACGTGTATTGATCTGGAATTTTACTACGCTCACGCTCCTGCGCTGTTATTTGTACAGGCGTCCACAACCCCAAACAAAGAAGCGCCAAAACAGATATTTTATAAGATCGCATCCGATTACCTCCTGGGGAATAGAATCGAATTCTATCATACACTGCCGGTTTCGAACATGAAAGGTTACGCTCTATATTATCTTTCCTCCATTACCCTACATTTTCACTTTTTCAACAATTTGTAGGGTAAGGTGGAGGGTCGGCCACCGCCAGCGCTTAAAACGATGTGTCAGGCCGTTGGTTTGCTCTTTGCCGCACTCCCGGGACATACTTCTCTCATGGCGCATGCACCGCAGCCATTCTTTCGCACCGGAAATGATGCGGCATTTAGGATCACGAACAACGCCAGCATAAGCCAGTAAACCCAAGAAGGACTTTTAAATATTGCAAAGGCAAGTGCTGTCAAAGAAATTATCGGCGGCGGCAGGATGTAAAAAAAAGCAAGCTTCATTCCCGTCTTCGGGTTGCCGCTGTCCGGCTTGAACATGGCCGCCGAAATTTTCCCCCATCCCAAATGGCACAATTTTCCGTAATAATAGCAGCCGCTGCAATTGTGTTTCTTCAATAAAATCTGGATTACCACAACCAGGATTGCCCAGATGATAGTGAGCAGCGGCACGTCGAACGGTTTCCATAGCGGCCAGAGGAGATATCCTGTCAGCACCCACATGGCCAAATAAAACAGGTTTTCGGCAATCACCCGGGACAGGGGGAATGATTCGTTTCCAGCAACAATATTGTCTTGATAACATTTATACACTTTCTTGCTCCTTCGACACCCTGATGCCCTGTTCCGTAGCGTTGCCCATCTTCGTTCGCCGTAGCGCCTTGTCAGGTGCAGATTTCCAATATTCAGAAAAAAAATCTTCGATCCACACCTCTGCCTTGCCTTTCAGCCTATCGCCAATGCCGATAAATCCCCACTGCAGCTTTGCGGCGGCCTCCAGGTCCCATTCGCCATCGCCCACGTATACAATGTCATTGCAGTTTTGGGCGATGCGGTCCTTGCAGCATTTCATTATGCCGATGCGTTCATGATGATCGTCGCTGGAAAACAGGGTTGTTTCATCAAAGGAGAATCCGGCCGATTGCAACTTCATCGGCGCGGTGTGCCGCCAGCCGCCGGTGGCAAAGCCTATGGTGTAATTTTTGTTTTTACTCAGTTCATTTATAGCAGCTATTGCGCCGCGCTTGGGTTTGCACGGATTGGCTTCAAGGTGGGCCATTACCAATTCGCCGAACCGTTTCCGGACACGCCCGAACGCATCTTTCGCATCCGCTATATTATTTTCGTTGATTATCTGGTCCAGGATCCCGGAGTCCGTCACATTCTTGAATTTTCTCCAGTCATCATGAACAATAACATCGCCCAATATCTCCTTGATAGTATTTACAAACAGGGCAATGTCAAAATGCATGCTGTCCACCAAAGTGTCATCTACATCAAAAATGATTGCAGTCATAAATCGATCACCTTCTATTCTCTTTTATCTTTATTCCATTCACCTGACGAATATAGGATTTGATTTTTCGTTTGTCAAGGAAAAAGAAATCAATGCATTTTACGATTTTTTAAATCTATGAATTTCATTTCTGGAACTTGAAGACCAGACACCTATGAGCCTTCTTTGTCAGGATTATACGTAATGCTTTTAATAAACCTTATGTGGCAAACAAATAGTAAATTATCAACATAATTTGCTTTATATTGCCAGGATCAGTAGGGACAGGTCGTGGCCTGTCCCTACTGATCCTGTATAATTCCGATCTAATACGTCTTCAACTCGCCGATGGCGCTTTCGACCGCATGCAAGATGTCGCGCTTCTTGACCGTCTCCATCATGGACAGGATGCGCTGCTCGACAATCATCATGTCGGCCATGTACTGGCTGAGCATGATCCTAATCCAACACGGTGCTTGACTTCTAGACTTCTATGTTTAAACCGCCAGAGTGCATCCCTGGCACAGTTTCACCAATGACACCGTATAGGTATCATTAAAGACAGGCATCCCGCCACACGCTTATTATCTCCCAAGCAACCTTGCTTGATTAATTGGCTCGTACTTCGTGTAAACAAAGTCAAGAAGTCAAGCACCGAGTAACATTTCTTCATACCCTTGTCCCCCTCACATGCCAAACCTTCATTTCTCCTTTGCCCTTTACATTTACCACACCACGTGGTTCACAGACAAAATCGTTCTTGATCAGTTCGTAAGTTGCCCGTGTAATCTGAATTTGTCCTTCTACACCATGCGATTCCATACGGCTAGCCGTGTTGACCGCGTCACCCCAAAGGTCATAGGCAAATTTCATATGCCCAATCACGCCAGCCACAACTGGGCCGGAATTGATGCCGATGCGAAAGGCCAAGCGCCTGCCTTGGAATTGATGCTGGGTGAAATGATCTCGTACTTCGATTGCCATCTGGGTCAGAATATGAGCGTGGTCAGGGCGTGATTGGGGTATACCGGCAGCAACCATATAGCAATCTCCGATTGTCTTGATCTTTTCCAGCTGGTACTTTTCCACGAGCACATCGAAAAATGAAAATATGTCATTCAATAGTTCCACAAGCCCCACGGGAGTCATTAGAGCGGACATCGGTGTGAAGTTCACGATATCGGCAAACAGCACACTCACTTGATCATACTGGTTTGCAATCGTGCGACTCTCATTCTTTAGAATATCGGCAATTTCCTTTGGCAAAATATTTAATAGGAGGTGTTCAGATTTCGATCGCTCAACGTGAAGCAGTTTAAGTGTTGTTTCTTTTTGGCTTACAAAATATTGTAGCAACACAAAGACTACAGTTGAGGTACAACCGATGTTCATCACAAAGAAAATGATCCTCAGTATCGGGGGCAGATAGCTGGTTCTTTGCACAAAAGGATCAAGAATGGCTCCAAGGATGACCAGGGCAAGGAAAGCCAAGAACCACCTGATCGCCTGACGCCGTTCAACAAAGACCAAAGCTCCCAAAGGGCAACTCAATGACCATAAGACTACTGCACTGGAGTTAACAAATCCACCCAATGCAATCATCAGGAAAAAAGGTAGCAACAGAGATAATAGCAATTGGCTAAAGCGAAAAAAATGGTAGCGGCGCATCCGGGCAAATGAGATAATACTGAGAAACGAAAGAACAGAATAGGAGAGCGGAATTGCACCAGCCAGGTATTCTCTAAAAGCTACATAAGTGAAACCCCACACAATGGCCAGCGAAGCCATCATTAAAGAAGAAAATACTAACAACGTTTTCTCCAGGTGAGTTTCATCACTATCACTTGGATTTACTCCAATATGCATTACAAACCGAACGAGTTTCTGCGGGAGGTTATTGCTCATTTATTTCATCCTGAACTAGGAGCATGCGGGCTAACAAAACTGTCGAAAAAACTCATAGGAAACTTAAAGGAAAATCGATCTTCCCCATAATTAGGATGTTAAAGAAAATATATTGAAATTGCAATAGGCGATTGTGAATTATTTGTAAAATGGAAGGTTCGGTTTTTTGAAACCCGAGTAAAAAAGGCCGCAAAATGTGTGATTTGCCAAAAAATGAATACTCCGCCCCCATCAATATTCTACATATATTCTACGTCTTTTTTTTAATCAAATAATTTCCGCAACAGTTTGAAATCGAGCGGAAAAGCCCGAGCCTCGACCGGGCAGTGCGACATCAAAAAAGTTAATAATAAGCCAATAAAAATCTGCAAAAATTGGTAAAAAAAGGTTTCCGGATGCTAAATTAAAATAATCCACAATATTTAGCACTATAGAGTAAAACTTATTGGCGCAACAACTGTTGAAGACGGTTTTCCACATGGTCGGGTTGGCCGTGCAGATTAAGTTTAGATAGTTACAGAATTGAAAATGTAGCGACTGTCTTCAAACCTGTCCCTACCGATCTTATTAAATTATCAATCAATATGCCTTCAGCTCGCCGATGGCGCTTTCGACCGCGTGCAGGATGTCGCGCTTCTTGACCGTCTCCATCATGGCGTTGTGGTCGGGATAGAGGGGCCGATCCTCTTCTAGGTGTTGGACGACCTTGCGCACGGCGGCCTTGGCGGCCAGGGTCCCCTTGCCGGGCTTGAAATCCCTGAAGTCGAGGGCCTGGGCGGCAGCGATGAACTCGATGCCCAGAATGCCGTAGGCGTTGTCAATGATTTGCCTGGTTTTCAGGGCCGTGTTCATGCCCATGGAAACGAAGTCCTCCTGGTCGGCGGCGGCCGGGATCGACTGGATCGAGGCGGGCATGGACAGGATGCGCTGCTCGACGATCATCATGTCGGCCGTGTACTGGCTGAGCATCAATCCGGAATACATGCCGGCGCCCTTGGTCAGGAAGGAGGGTAGGCCGACGCTGAGCGCCGGGTTGAGCAGGCGGTTCAGGCGCCGTTCGGAAATGACGCAGGCCATGGTCACGCAGGCGCCGAGCATGTCCAGCGGCACCGAGATCGGCGAACCCTGAAAATTGGCGCCGGTGAGCACCACCTTGTCGTCGGGCAGGAAGATCGGGTTGTCGGCCACGCCGTTGAGCTCGATCTCCAGCTGGCTGCGCGTCCAGCGCAGCTGGTCGCGGAAGGCGCCCAGGACCTGCGGCGTGGAACGCATGCTGTAGGCGTCCTGGACCTTGACCTTCACCTTGCCCAGCAAGTCGGATCCTTCGATAATATGCTTGATGTTTTCGGCCGAAGTGACCGCGCCCTGGAAGCCGCGCAGCTTGTGCAAACGAGCGTCGTAGGGTTTCATGTTGGCCATCAGCGCCTCCAGGGTCATGGCCGCGGCGATCTCGGCCTGCTTGAGCAGCCGTTCACTCTCGTAGATCTGCAGGCAGGCCATGCCGGTGATCAGGTTGCTGCCGTTGATGGCCGCCAAACCGTCGCGGGCCTTGAGACCCGGGACGGGGATGCCGGCTTTCTTCATGGCCGCGGCGCCGGGCATCCGTTCGCCGTTGTAAAAGGCCTCGCCCTCGCCCATAAGCAGCAGCGCGATCTGGCTCATGGGCGCCAGATCGCCGCAGGCGCCGACGCTGCCCTTGTTGCAGACTACCGGCGTTACCCCATTGTTCAGCATGGCTACGTAGGTCTGGGTGATGTCGGGGCGGCAGCCGGAATAGCCGTTGGCGTGGACGTTGATGCGGCTCAACATCGCCGCCCGCACCTCGGGGATGGGCACCGGCGTGCCGATGCCGGCCGCGTGGTTGTAGATCAGGTATTTTTGAAACTGCCCGACCTGTTCGTCGGTCAGCACCATCTCGGAAAATTCGCCAATGCCGGTATTGACGCCGTACATGATCTCGCGGGCCTCGATGCGCTTTTCGATGAAAGCCCGGCAGTTCTTCAGCCTTTCGACGGCATCGGGATGGAGTTCGACCTTCTCCAGGCCGTAGGCCACCTTATACACATCTTCGATTTTCAGGCTCTTTCCGGTTACGACAATAGCCATTTGTCCTCCTCAAAATTTTGCGATGAATTTTTCTGGAAGGGTTATTGTATAAAATTTAAAGGATTTATTCAACCCAAAGCAATCTGCAGGAGTCGGCAAGAAAGGGGGAATCCGCCTTGACAAAAATGGTATAATGGAGCTTGGAATCCGCGAGGAGAAAATCATGGACAAGGAAAAAGAGGAAAAATTCGAGTTCCAGTCCGAAGTCAAGCAATTGCTCGACATCCTGGTCTATTCGCTCTACAAGAACAAAGACGTTTTTTTACGCGAGCTGATATCGAACGCGTCCGACGCGCTGAACAAGGTGCAATTCGAGATCCTGACCGCCGGCGACAGCGAAGAGAAGGACCAGGAGCTTAAAATCACCATTGCCATCGACAAGCCACACAACAAAATATCGGTCGAAGACAACGGCATCGGCATGAGCAAGGACGAGCTGATCGGAAATATCGGCACCATTGCCCATTCCGGCACCCTCGACTACTTGAAAAAAATCGCCGCGACGCCGACCAAGAACCAGGTGGACCTGATCGGCAAGTTCGGCGTCGGCTTTTACTCCAGCTTCATGGTGGCCAAGGAGATCCACATCACCAGCAAAGCCTGGGCGAAGGACAGCCCGGCCTGGCTGTGGAAATCCAAGGGGGAAAGCAGCTACACCATCGAGGCCAGCGACAAGAAAACCCGGGGCACGCGCATCGAACTGTTCCTGAAAAAAGAAGAAAAGGAATTCCTGGAAGCGTACAAGTTGAAAAGCATCATCCTGAAGCATTCCAAGTTCGTCCCCTTCGCCATTTATCTCGACGGGGAAAAAATCGCCAGAAAGGAGGCCATCTGGACCCAGCCCAAGTCCAAGCTTGAGGAAAAAGACTATTTCGAGTTCTACAAATTCCTCGAGAACACCCAGGAGGATCCCGAAACTTACCTGCATTTGTCTTCGGACGCCCCGGTGCAGTTTACCGCCCTCCTGTTCGTTCCCAAGACCTCGTTCGAACTGCTGGGCTTGATGAAGGCCGAACCCGGGGTAGACCTCTATTCCAAGAAGATCCTGATCCAGAAAGGTTCAAAATAGATCATGCCCGACTACTTGCGCTTCGTCAAAGGCATCATCGATTCCGAAGAGATACCGCTGAACATCTCCCG
>JAPKZM010000288.1 GCA_026393775.1 Candidatus Aminicenantota bacterium | reverse complement strand
TTTTTTTCGAGCCAGTAGATCAGGCAGGCCAGGAGCATGCTGAAGAGCAGGGCTGAAACCAGCGGGCTGAAGCGGGTCAGCAGGCCGATGGCCGCTCCGGCCAGGGCGGCATGGGCGATACCGTCGCTGAAGAAAGCCATTTTTCGCAGCGAGACAAAAACGCCCAAGTAAGCCAGCAGCACGCCCAGGACTATTGAGGCGATGATGGCCCGTTGCATGAAGGGCAGTTGCAGCAATTCAATCATGGTGCTGATCCAGGTGGTCGTGCATTTTCAAATCCGCACTATCGCCATACAGTTTTTTAAGCACTTCTTTGCTCAGCGCGGTTTTGGTTTCACCGTGCGAAATCAAATCGCGGTTCAGGCAGATGATGCGGTCGGTGAACTTGTAGACCATGCTGATCTCGTGGGAGACCATCATGACGGTCACGCCGTGCTCGCGGTTCAAGCGCTGGATGGTCGAATAAAAATCGGCTAGGCCTTCGATGTCGATGCCGCTGGTCGCTTCGTCCAGGAACAGTATCTTCGGCTGGTGCAGCATGGCGTGAGCGATCAGCACCCGCTGCAACTGACCGCCGGAAAGTTCACCGATCAGCTTGTCCTTCAGCTCGGCCATGCCCGCCGCCCGCAGGGCTCCGCCGAACGGCAGCTTGTCCGGCTTGCGGCAGGTGAGGTTGACGAATTCTTCCACGGTCAGGGGGAAACTCTTTTCAAAGGCGAAATGCTGGGGGACGTAGCCCAACAGCGGCAGGACTTGCTGGATGTTCTTGCCGAATATCTTTATTTCACCTTCATAGGGAATCAATCCCAAAATGGCTTTTAACAGGGTAGTTTTCCCCGAACCGTTGGGACCGATGACGGCGATGATCTCCTGTTTCTCGATGGTGAAATTGACTTTTTCCAGTGCCGGCATGTTCCCGAAGCGCACGGTCAAGTCCTTCACTTCCAGGATCGGTTCCATGGGCATTCACAATCCATCGGCCGCGAGCAGGCTTTTGACGTTGCGGCGCATCAGCCCGACATAGGAATCGCCGGGAACGGCACCACCGAGTGGGTCAAGGCTCAACAAGCGCAGCCCCAAGTCTTCCAGCAGCGGTTCCAGGCTCGCGCTCGGCAGCTGCGGCTCGGAAAAAACGGCTTTAATTTTATAAGTCCGGGCCAGGGCGTACAATTTCTGCAGGTCGCGCGGCGCTGGTTCACGGCCCGGGGCGGGTTGAAAGACGGCGATGATTTCCAGTCCGTAAGCCGAGGCAAAATATCGCCAGCCGTCATGGAAGACGATCAACTTGCGGTTTTTCAGGGCGGCGCAAGTTTTTTTCAATTCAGCGTCCAGGCGCAGCAGCTCGCCCTGGTAGCGTTGGCTGTTTTCCTTGTATACCGCCGCATGGGCGGGGTCCAAGCTGACCAGCTTGCTACAGATGCTTTGGCTCATAATCACGCCGTTTTTGGCATCGAGCCAGTAATGCGGGTCGAATGACCGGCCGGATGTTTCGCGGCGGTCATGATCATGGGCATCGGCCTGGAATGGCTTCAGGGCGACGTAGTTTTGCAGGGATACAATTTCCGCGCCGGGCACGCTCTCGACGATCCCGTCGATCCAATCATCGATGATGCCGATCTTGAATATCAAGCGCGCCTTTTGCAGCTCCCTGATTTTGCCAGGGGCCATATCGAAGGTATGGGGCGACGCGCCAGCGGGCAGAATCTGGATGACCCGGGCGTTGGGCCCGGCGATGTTGCGCACGATATCGGTCAGCGGGAAAATGGTCGCTGCGACGCAAAGCATTTCCGGCGGAGATGAAAACGGCACGGATAAGAGAGGCCGGGTCGGCAGGCAGCAAGCCGGCAACAGGAAGACAAGTATGCGCCAGGTTTTGTTCATCTAGGGATTCATTGTACCAGAACCGTCGCTGGATATAAAATCCCTGAGTGTGCTAAAATAAAAAACATGGCCAAAGAACAAGACAAGCAAAAACTGCCGCGCAATGTCAAGGTCGTGGCGATCACCAGTTTCCTGACCGACGTCTCGAGCGAGATGGTGATCAATACCCTGCCGCTTTTCTTGAAAAATGTCCTGGGAGTGAAAACCAGCATCATCGGATTGATCGAGGGGGTGGCCGAGTCAACATCCAGCATGCTGCGGCTTTTTTCCGGGTGGTTCTCCGATTGGTTGCGCAAGAGAAAACTGCTGGCGGTGCTTGGCTACGGGATCTCGGCCCTATTCAAGCCTTTGTTCTACTTTGCCAACTCATGGGGAATGGTGGCCGCGGCCCGCTGGGGCGACCGGATCGGCAAGGGGGTGCGTACCGCTCCACGCGATGCCCTGGTGGCCGACTCGACCCCCGCTTCTCAGCGCGGGTACGCCTTCGGCTTTCACCGCGCCGCCGACACCGCCGGGGCCTTTATTGGACTGGTCATCGGGCTGGCTATTGTCTGGTTTTTCCAGAAGGGGAGCAACGAACTGTTGGCAGGCACGTTCCGCATCATCGTCCTGGCCAGCCTGCTGCCGGCCTTCCTTGGCGTAATCGTCCTTTGGCTGGGCGTGCGCGAAACCGCGCCGACCGGCGTGGCCGAGAGGCCTCGTTTCGGCTTTAAATCCCTGGGTAAGGATTTCCGCTGGTTCATCGTCATCGTCGGGATTTTCGAGCTGGGCAATTCCTCCGATGCCTTCATCATCCTGCGTGCTCAGGAACGCGGCCTCTCGATAATAGGAATATTTGCCATGCTGCTCGCCTTTAATTTCGTCTACACCGTCCTTTCGTTCCTGGCAGGGAAGCGCTCGGACAAGGTCGGACGGCGGCGGGTGGTCATGGCCGGCTGGGCCATTTACGGCTTAGCCTATTTGGGAATGGCCTCAGCGCGTTCGGCCCTGCATATCGTCATCTTGTATATCCTGTATGGTGTCTATTATGGCTTGAGTTACGGCACGGCCAAGGCGCTGGTTGCCGACCTGGTCAAGCCTGAATTACGCGGCATGGCCTATGGCACATATAACGCCGTCCTCGGGCTGACCGACCTGCCCGCTTCTTTTTTGGCCGGCATTCTCTGGAGTGGCGTTGGCAGCTGGGCCGGCTTCGGCCCTGCCGCCCC
>JAPKZM010000187.1 GCA_026393775.1 Candidatus Aminicenantota bacterium | reverse complement strand
AATGATCGGCAAAAGAAAAAGAACGATCCTGAGCCGTTGCCCCTCCTTGGCGATTTTGCGACTGCAACCGCTGCGGTTGGCACAGAAATCCTGATCCAAGAGCGGCAAATCCTGGTCAACAAGGCCCTGAATGCTTTGCCGGCCAGGCAGAAAATGGTCCTCATCCTGGCCAATTTCGAGGGGAAATCCTACGAAGAGATCGCGGCCATCATGGAGATTTCTGTTGCAGCGGTTGAAACACTGCTGTTCAGGGCGCGGCAGAACCTGGCTGCTTTTTTAAGGCCGCTGAAGAATAAAGGTGAATTTTGAGCGCAAGTTTTTTGGAAAAGGCTTGTCTAAAGGAGTAAATATGAAAATGCGTTGTAAAAAGGCAAGAAAAAACATTTCGTTGGCCATAGACTCACGGCTGCAACCAGCCGTCCTGGAGCGATTGCAAGCGCATATGCGTGCTTGCCCCGCCTGCCGGAATTGGCAGGATGAGCAGTTCTGGCTTCTGGACTTGATAAAAATACCGCAAGCGCTGCCACAGCCTTCCCCGGCCTTCTATGCCGTTTTGCAGGATAAGATCAATGAATCCCAAGCCCGCAAAAGACTTTTCGCCCTTTATCCAACCTCATTCAGACCGGCAATGCTGCGTGCGGCCATTTTCCTGCTCTTTGTCTTTTCGGCCCTTTTCGGACTTTTCCTCGGCGGCCGGTTGGATACGGCCGCGCCCGGCGCCGACGCCTCGCTGTCGGCCTTCAGTCAGGCGTTGAACCTTGAGACGTTTGCCGATCTGCCCGCCGATTCGTTCGGGGCTGTCTATGAGCGCCTGCTGCAGGGAGAACTCCGGTGAAGAAAAGAATCTGGATGGTGCTACTGGTGGTTTCGCTGGGAATCAACATCGGTTTTTTTCTGCACTGGTTCTGGCCGAAGAATACTCTCGGGCACGCACCGGCAAGAGGCCAATCGCCATTCGGTTGGCATAGCAGTCCAATGCGGCGCGGCCTCGGCCTGGACGTCAAGCAAACCCGCCTCATGGAAAGCGAGCGCCGGCAGATTTTTGCCCAGGCGCAACCGCTGCAGGAGCGGTTGCGCCTGAAAAGACGCGAGCTGTTTCTGCTGTTGAAAAGTAAAGCCATGACCGGCGCCGAACTGGATCTCGCCTTGAACGAGATTTCCCGGCTGCAGACGGAGATCGAAAAAATGTTCATTGTACATTCCCTGAAGATGAAGGATTTCCTGACCCCGGCGCAGCTGGAGAAATACGATGGATTTTTCGAGCAGGGTCTTTGCCCGGGAATGGTTTCCGGAAAAGCCTGTCCGCAGGGGAAAGCGGCTCCGGTTTGCGAAAAAAAATGCGAGCCAAATAAAGTAAATTTAAACCGGTAAACTTATAAAGGAGGTTTTACCCGATGACACACAAAAAAATGTTTCAGTTTCTGACCCTGGCCCTGTTCGTGGCCATGATCATTGTCTTGCCGCTGCAAGCCACCGCTGGCGGCCAAGAACAGGCGGCCGTTGAGAAGAAAGCGAAAGCCGAAGGCTGTGAAAAAGCGAAAGCCGAAGGCTGCGAAAAAATGAAGGGCAAAGGCTGCATGATGCTGAAAGCAATCCCCAACCTCAGCGATGAGCAGAAGGGGAAGCTGGAAAAATTGCATGCCGAACATCAGGCCATGATGGCTGCGGCCATGGCCGAGATGCAGAAAAAGTGCCAGGCCCACTGCGAGGCCGTGAAAGCGCTGTTGACCGACGAGCAGAAAGCCAAGCTTCCCGAGATGGGCAGTTGCATGAAGGAAGGCCAGGGCGGCTGCATGATGATGCACGGCATGGGCGGCACGCACATGGAAGGCAAGGAAGGCAAAGGCTGCATGGAAAAGCAGGCCCAGGCGAAGCACGAGTGCCAGAAGAAGGCAACCGAAGAGAAAAAGTAACTCCGGTTTCAATTTCGATCTCAAGGGCGGTGGCGACACCGCCCTTTTTTTTGCCTGATCCCGAAAGCCCTCGACAGCGCCGGGTGATGTTGTTATAATCGGTCTTGGTTGCTGAACCGCCCCGCGGCGGCGCTGCCGTGACAGCAGCGGACCGGATATTTTGATCAAAGGGGAAGCGTCATGGTGAAGAGATACTTGTTGAGTGAAGGAAAAATCATTGCCAGCGAGAATGAGACAAGCCCGATCCTGGTTTACATCAACCCCAGCGATGCCGAAAAGAGGTATTTGACCGAAGAGCTGAAACTGGACGAGCACACGCTCAATTCCTCCCTGGACCCCGATGAGCTTTCCCGGCTGGAGTTCGAGCCCGAGCACGTCGCCGTCATCTTCAAGCGGCCCAAGAGTTATGCCGCCTGCGATAATTTCCTGTTCCGGGTTTCTTCGCTGGGCTTGTTCCTGTTCAAGGACCGCCTGGTCATCCTGCTGACCGAGGACAACCCGCTCTTCGAAGGAAAACCCTACGTGCGCGGGCTATCGCTGCCCAAGGTGATGCTGTCGCTGCTCTACCGCTCGATCTTTCACTTCATCGAGCACCTGAAGATCATCAACATGCTGTCCGATTCCCTGGAGCAGAAGATCAACGCCTCGATGGAGAACAAGTACCTGCTCAACCTCTTCATCCTGGAGAAAAGCCTGGTCTATTCCTCAACGCCATCAACTCCAACACCATGGTCATCGAGAAGATCAAGAACAATACCGTCAAGATCGGCATCGACGGCGACACCCAGGAGTTCCTCGACGACATTTTCATCGAGAACAACCAATGCTACAAGCAGGCGGAAATCTATTCCAACATCCTTTCCGGCCTGATGGACGCCCGGGCGGGAATCGTGGGCAACAACTTGAACGTGCTGATGAAGACCCTGAACATCATCACCATCTGCATCATGATGCCGACGCTGGTGGTCAGCATCTTTTCCATGAACATCAAGTTCCCGCTGCAGAATCATCCTCTGGCTTTTGTGTTCGTCTTGTCGCTGGCCGTTATCTCCGGCATCGGCTTCCTGTTCTTCTGGAAGCGCAAAAAATGGTAGCCGCACGTTCGCAGCGGCGCGGCGGTTTTTAAGGAGAAAACATGTGCGGTGTCGTAGGCATCGTTTACGGGAAATACAATCCCCGCCTGGGCCAGGTCGGCTCGTTTTTGCTGAAGAAGCTCGAATACCGGGGCTATGACTCCACCGGGGCCGCGTTTTTCAAGGATGACGGGACCATCAGCCTGAAAAAGAAAGTGGGATCGCCCTCCAAGGTCATCCATGAGCTGGACCTGGAAAAAGCGAGCGGCCGCAAGTTCATCGGCCAGGTGCGCTGGGCCACCTACGGCTCGGTGACCGACGAGAACGCCCAACCGCACGAAGTCAACTGCCGGACGCGGCTGCTGGGCGCCCACAACGGCAACATTTCCAATACCGACAGTCTGAAGGAGTTCCTCAGCGAAGCCCGCCACCGCATCGTCTCGGACAACGACGGAGAAATGCTGGTGCACCTGGTCGAGCACTTTTACCGGGAGCAGCAGCTCCTGCGAAAAGAAGCCGACCCGGGGACCCGGATCGACAACCTGCTGCAGGCCATTCTCCACGCCAACCAGAAGGCGGTCGGATCCTATGCGGCCTGCATTTCGGCCCCGGACATCGAGGGCATCTTCGCCGTCAAGGCCGGTTCGTCGCTCTACGCCGGCAAGGGCGCGGACGAAGACGGCGATTTCATCGTCGTCTCCTCCGACCTGACGTCGGTCCTGGCCAAGACCCGTTTCCTCATCCCCCTGGTCGAAGGGCA
>JAPKZM010000024.1 GCA_026393775.1 Candidatus Aminicenantota bacterium | reverse complement strand
AGAAGATCATCGCGGCCCACCGCTACGGCATCAAGAACATTCTGATCCCCTCGGAAAATGAAAAGGATTTCCTGGAAGACATTCCCGAAGATTTGAGGAACGCCCTGCGCATTCATCCCGTCGACAATATGGATGAACTTCTGGATATCGTCCTGGAAAGCCCGATCAAAATAAATAATATCAAGAGCAAGGTCATCAGGCCGTTTCAAGAAGCGAACCTGCAATAACCGATCGCTGCCAAAATGAACGTGAAAATTGCAAAACTTGCCGGGACTTTCTTCAATCCAAGCCAGCTGCCCGTCGAGGCGCGGCCGAAGATCCTTTTTTTCGGCCGCTCCAACGTGGGTAAATCATCATTGATCAACCGCCTGCTGGGGCAAAAATTGGCCAAGACCAGCTCCACGCCAGGGAAAACCCTGAGCATCAATTATTACCTGATTGATGATCGCTTATTGTTTGTCGACATGCCCGGCTACGGTTTCGCCAAGGTCGCCAAAAGCGAAAGCGCCCGGGTCAGGAAGCTGATCGGCGCTTTCTTGCAGCAGGTAAAAAATGTCCGCCTGGCCGCCCTGCTCATCGACTCGCGCCGCGGTTTCCTGCCCCCGGACCTGGAGACCCTGGAGCAAATCCTGCAAAAAAAATTTCCCGTATTGACAATCCTGACCAAAAGTGATAAAATATCGTTTTCTGAGCAAAAAAATCTTGTAACGCAACTTCAAAAAAATTTCGGATTGCACGTTGTTTCCTTCTCAATCAAATCCACGACAGGGAAGAATGAAATTTGGCGATATATAAATGAAGCCGTAAAGGAGTGAATATGTATTCATTGAAAGACCTGCAAGGCCTGAAGCCGCTGGAATTGAAAAAATTGGTCAAGGAGCTTGAAATCGGCGAAGCCGACATAAACGACAAAAATTCCCTGTTTTTCAAGATCCTGGACGCCCAGGCCCGCGCCAACGGCAAGCTGTTCGCCGAAGGAGTCATCGAGGTTCATAGCGAAGGCTATGGCTTCCTCCGTTTCCAGGAGTACTCCTACCTGACCAGCCCGGAAGACATCTACGTTTCGCCCTCCCAGGTGAACAAATTCGACATACGCACCGGAGACACGATTTCCGGTTCGGTGCGCCCGCCCAAGACCGGCGAGAAATACTTCGCCCTGCTGACGGTGGAGGCCATTAACTTCGAAGACCCGGAATCGGTGACCGAGAAACGCCGCAACATCAAGTTCGAAAAATTGACCCCCCTCTATCCCAATGAGAAGATCAATCTGGAAACCGGGCCGGAAAACACCTCCGGCCGGGTGATGAACCTGCTGACCCCGCTCGGCAAAGGGCAGCGCGGCCTGATCGTCGCTGCTCCCCGCACAGGCAAGACCATGATCCTGCAGAGCATCGCCAAATCGATCGAGATCAACC
The DNA here is from genome assembly GCA_026393775.1 of Candidatus Aminicenantota bacterium. Taxonomy (GTDB): domain Bacteria; phylum Acidobacteriota; class Aminicenantia; order UBA2199; family UBA2199; genus UBA2199. The sequence goes on along the minus strand of JAPKZM010000024.1, from coordinate 2,881 downwards.
ACCCGGAAATCAATTTGATCGTCCTGCTGATCGACGAAAGGCCCGAAGAAGTGACCGACATGAGCCGCAATGTCAAGGGGGAGGTCATCGCCTCCACCTTCGATGAAATCCCGCTGCGCCACACCAAGGTGGCCGAGATCGTCCTGGAAAAAGCCAAGCGCATGGTGGAGATGGGCAAGGACGTGGTTATCCTGCTCGATTCCATCACCCGCCTGGCCCGGGCCCACAACGCCATCACCCCGTCCTCGGGCAAAGTGCTTTCGGGCGGCATCGACGCCAACGCCCTGAACAAGCCGAAAAAATTCTTTGGCGCCGCCCGGAACATCGAAGGCGGCGGCAGCCTGACCATTCTGGCCACGGCGCTGGTGGATACCGGCAGCCGCATGGATGAAGTCATTTTTGAAGAGTTCAAGGGAACCGGCAACATGGAGATCAACCTCGACCGCCGCCTGGTCGACAAGCGCGTCTTCCCGGCCATCGACCTGTTCCGCTCCGGCACCCGCAAGGAAGAGCTACTGATCGAACGCGAGGAACTGAGCAAAATCTGGGTCCTGCGCAAAGTGCTTTCCCAGATGTCGGAAGTAGAGGCCATGGAACTGTTGGTGGAAAAACTCTCCAAAACCAAATCCAACGCCGAATTCATCAAGATGATGTCGGCGGGCATGTAAAGAGTGATTAGTAAAAAGTGATTGGTGATTGGGTAAGAAACCTGCCAGACACTAAGACCGTTTTCAGCCTTCTTTTTTCTCTAATCACTATTCACTAATCACTAATCACTAAGCCGATATTTCGTCAATCCCCTTCTTGATCTCCCTTAACACCGCCTCCCAGGAATAGTATTTTTTTACGTAGGCCAAACCTTTCGCCCCCATGGCGGCGCGCAAGGCCGGCCGGCGGTAAAGCCGCCGAAAGGCTGCCAGGAATTCCTCACGGTTGTCGTAGGCCAACCCGCCGCCCGACATCTCCACGTGCTCCAGCAAGGCCGGGCAGCGGCGATTGACCAGCACCGGCGTCCCCACTGAAAAAGATTCCAGGGTCGTGATGGAAAGGCTCTCCAATGGCGAAGGCTGCAGGGAGAAAACGGCCCCCTTGAAAGCGTCCAACTTATCCGCCTCGCTGACAATAGCCCAGGTATTTCAACCCCTGGATATCGGGAATATCCATCAGCTTCTTGCCGATCAGGATCAGCTCCACGTAGGCATCGTTTTTCAATGCCCGGTAGTATTCAAAAACCGCTTCCAGCCCCTTGCCTTTTTCGATGCGTCCGGCATAGAGCAGGTAGGGAGCGACCAGCAGGTACCTGCTGCGGAAAGATTTTTCCGAAACGTCGTCCGGGATAGGCACGCCGGAGCGAACCAGGCGCATGGAAGCGGACGGGGAGAACAGCCGCCTCGTCAATTCCATCTCGGCCTGGGTCAGGAAGAACAAGGCGCGCGGGCGGGCGAACAATCTTTTCATCGCCTCCAGGTGGATCGGCGCTTCGTCGTGGGCGGTCGGGAACAAAACCACGGGCTTGCGCACGACCCCGCTGCCGATCACGGTGGGATAGTACAGGTAGGTAAAAAAGAAGAACAGATCGATCGTTTCCTGTGCGGCGGCCAGGGCATCGACCAGGGCCGGGCAAAAAGGTCCCTGGGCCTCCAGCCATTCCTGTTCATCGCGGTCGGCGGCGGCGGCGGCGAAAAACCGCTCCGAAATAAGATTGAACTCATCGATGTCCCGCTCGCGGCGCACGGGAAAGCGCCGGATGGTCACCCCGTGCAGGAGCGACTCGCCGGCCGGGTACTCGTTGCGCCAGGTCTGGTAATCCCTGGCGCAGGTGGTGAAAACGATGATCCGGAAACCTTCTTTCACGAGCCTTTCCGCCAAATCGCGGGCCAGACTTTCCGAGCCGCCGATCACGTCCTTGCCGTAGCGTTGGACCACGAAGCCGATGGTCGTCATGCTTTTTACAGTTGGCGCAGCATGGCCAGCATGATTTCCGGATCGGCCTGAATGCGGTAGCGGCAGATCCGCTCCGCGGCCTGGGCTTGCAGCCGCCGGCGCAGCGCGGCCTTCTCCAGCACTTCCTCGACCAGCGCCGCCACCTGGGCGGAATCCTTGTCGCGGAACAATATGCCCGCCCCGTCCAGGGTTTCGGCCACGGCTGCGGCGTCAAAAGCCACGACCGGTACCCCGAAATAGCAGCTTTCCAACAACGGCAAACAGAACCCTTCGTGCTCGCTCATCGAGAGAAAAACGTCGGCCAGCTTGTACACGGCCAGGAATTCGTCCAGCGGCAGGTGGCCGGTAAAGAAAACATCCTCGGCCGTGAGATGAAAACGCGAAGCCAGATCCTGCACCGCGAGGGTATACTTGGGCAGGGTGCCCGTGTTGCCGGCCACGATCAAGCGCACGGCCGGCGAAATGTATTTCTTATAGAAAAAAACCACCTTGATCAGGTCTTCGATCTTTTTGTTCGGAGAGACGCGGCCGGCGAACACGATATTCTTCCTCTCGTTTTTCAGCAAGGCCGCGTAGGCTTGGCTGTGCGGCTGATCGTAATCCTGCAGGTCGACGAGCAGGGGAAAAACCCGCACGTTGGTAAAACCCAGCTTGCGTAGCTCTTCGGCGTTATACGACGAATCCCCGACGGACAAGTCGAAACAAGACGTGAGCTTCTGCAATTGCTCGCGGCCAGCCGAGGTGATGCGCACCAAAGTATCGGAATAACCGACGAAAAAATGGCTGGGCGTAATATTGTGGTAGATCAAGGCCTTCTTGCCCTTCAGGCCCAGGAAAAAATCGCTCAAGGGCGAAGGGATGGCGAAACGGAGGATCTTGACCGAGGCGGGATCCAGACGGTAGTCGCTGAACAGGACCGTCTGGTCCTTGACGCCAA
>JAPKZM010000034.1 GCA_026393775.1 Candidatus Aminicenantota bacterium | reverse complement strand
CGGGCAGCAGCGACTCCGCGCTCCGCCCCTGCAGATAGACTCCGTTCATCCACTCCAGCTTGGTCTCATCGAACACCGCCGCCTTGGCCTGCACGCGTTCCAAACTGAAGGCGTCGATCATCTCCTCCAGGCTCATGAACTCGCGGTCGTCGCCCGGCGCCCAGCCCAGCAGGGCGAGAAAATTCCGCAGCGCCTCGGGCAGGAATCCGGCGCGCTGGTAGTCGAGGACCGAGGCGGCGCCGCGGCGCTTGGAGAGTTTGCCGCCGTCGGGCGCCAGGATCACCGGCATGTGGGCGAAGACGGGCGGCTCCCAGTCGAAGGCCTCGTAGATCAGGATGTGCTTGGGAGTGGAGGCGATCCACTCGTCGCCGCGTAAGACGTGGCTGATGCCCATCAGGTGGTCGTCGACCACATTGGCCAGGTGATAGGTCGGGAAGCCGTCCGACTTGAGCAGCACCAGGTCGTCGAGCTGGGCGCTGTCATAGGTGATTTCGCCGCGGATCAGGTCGAGGAAGGCCACGGAGCGGTTGTCGGGGATTTTCAGCCGCACCACGTGCGGAACTCCCGCGGCCAACAGCTTTTGGACCTCGGCCTCGCTCAAGGCGCGGCAATGGCGGTCATAGCCCGATCCATGGGCCATCTTGGCCTTTTCCTGCTCCGCGCGCAGCTGCCCCAGCCGCTCTTCCGTGCAAAAGCAGCGGTAGGCGCGGCCGGCGGCCAGCAGCCGTTCGCCATGGACGCGATAGAGCTCGGTGCGCTGCGATTGAAAATAGGGGCCCGCGTTGCCGCCGGCCTCGGGGCCATCGTCCCAATTCAATCCCAGCCACTTCAAGCTGGCGAAGATTTCGGCCAGGGCTTCGGGCTGGTAGCGCTTCTGGTCGGTGTCCTCAATGCGCAGAATGAAGGTGCCGTGGTGATGGCGGGCGAAGAGAAAATTGAACAGGGCAGTGCGGGCGCCGCCGACGTGCAGGTAGCCGGTGGGCGAAGGGGCGAAGCGGACAACCGGGGCATGCGCCTGATCGGAGTTGGCCATAACCGTTATTTTTACACGAGTTCGCCCCTCCTGTCAATGAGGATGTTGACCATCGCTACTTGAAAATTACCCAGTCTTGTATTAAAATTAATGCGTGGATAACATGATCGAAGTCGAATGCCCTGTCTGCCACGCCAAACTTTGGGTGGACGCGGAAAAGAAAAACGTGGTGCAGCATAAGCGGAGCGAGAAGAAGCAACTTTCTTCCTTCGAAGAGCTGCTGAACAAGGAAAAGCAAAAGAAAGAGGCGGTCGACGAGCGCTTCTCCCAGGCTCGATCGCTGGAGCAGGCCAAGAAGAAAAAAGCCGCGGAATTCTTCGACCAGACCATCAAGGAAAAATAAACCGAACGCAGGAGATCAAAATGGATTTCAGCGAATTGAAAAACACGATCCGCAAGGAAGTGCCCATCCAGGAGCCCGATTTCATCAAGGACGACGAGGAATCGCTAAACCTGGGCTACATGGAGATGAAAGCCACCGAGAAGCTCATCTTCTCGATATCCACATTCAAGAACAAGAAATATTTCAGCATCCGCAACTGGTACCAGGCCGAATCGGGGGAGTGGGCCCGCACGAAAAAAGGCATCAATCTCTCCTTCGATAAGTTCGAAGAATTCGAGAATTTTATCAAGCTCTTCGCCCAATCCATCCAACTGGACAAATAAGCGGCCGCGTAGGCCCGCAGCCTTCCGGAAAGATCAAGCATGCCCAGGCAAACGGGCTTTGACAACGAAAAATACCTGCGCGAACAGACCGCGGCCATTTTGGAACGGGTCAATTCCTTCCACAACAAGCTCTACCTGGAGTTCGGCGGCAAACTGCTCTACGATTATCACGCCGCCAGGGTGTTACCCGGCTTCGATCCCAACGTGAAAATGCGCCTGCTGCAGCAGCTCGGCGACCAGACCGACGTAATCCTCTGCATCTACGCCGGCGACATTGAACGGAAAAAGATCCGCGCCGATTTCGGCATCACCTATGACGCCGACGCCCTGAAGCTGATCGACGACCTGGCCGCCTGGGGCATCAGCCTGCGCGCCGTGGTTATCACCCGCTTCGCCAACCAGTTCGCCGCCAAGGCCTTCAAGAACAAGCTGGAGCGCCGCGGCGTTCGGGTCTACACCCACAGCTTCACCAAGGGATACCCGACCGAGATCGACACCATTGTCAGCGACGAAGGTTATGGGGCCAACGAGTACATCGAAACGGCCAAGCCCATCGTGGTGGTCACCGGCCCCGGCCCGGGCAGCGGCAAGCTGGCCACCTGCCTGTCGCAACTGTACCACGATCACCGGCGCGGCGTGCACTCCGGCTACGCCAAGTTCGAAACGTTCCCGATCTGGAACCTGCCCCTCAACCACCCGGTCAATATCGCCTACGAGGCGGCCACGGCCGACCTGAAGGACATCAACCTCATCGACCATTACCACCTTGAGGCGTATAACGTCAAGGCGGTCAATTACAACCGCGACATCGAGGCCTTTCCCCTGGTCCGGCGCATCCTGGAGAAGATCACCGAGAACCCCCTGGTCTACCACTCCCCCACCGACATGGGGGTCAACCGCGCCGGTTTCGGCATCAGCGACGATGCCGTGGTCCGGGCCGCGGCCATCCAGGAGATCATCCGCCGCTATTTTCGCTACCAGTGCGAATACGCCATGGGCGTGGTCGATCACGACACGGTGGAACGACTGCGCCTGTTCATGGAGGACCTGGGCGTCAGCGAGGAGAGCCGCAAGGTGGTCGAGCCGGCGCGCCAGGCCGCCCGGGGGGCCCAGGCTTGCGGCAAGGGCCACGCCGGGATATTCTGCGGCGCGGCCATCGAGCTCCAGGACGGCACGATCATCACCGGCAAGAATTCGCCACTGCTGCATGCCGCCTCCAGCCTGGTCTTGAACGCCGCCAAACACCTGGCCGGCATCCCCGACGGCATGCACCTGATGCCGCCCAGCATCACCGAATCGCTGGGGCACCTGAAAAAGGACGTGTTGAAAGGGCGGGAAGTGAGCTTGAACCTGGACGAGACCCTGATCGCCCTGGGCATTTCCGCCTCCGCCAACCCGGCCGCCCAGATGGCGATCGAAAAGCTCCCCGAGCTACGCGGCTGCGAGGTGCACATCACCCACATGCCCACCCCCGGCGACGAGGTGGGCTTGCGCAAGCTGGGGGTCAACCTGACGACCGATCCGGGCTATTCCAGCAGTGATTTGTTTATCAATTAAAAATAGGGCCCTATTCCCTGATCACCTGGGCGTTCTTGATTTTACCCTTGACGGTCGAATCCTTGCTCAGGTATACCTTGACTTCGACATCGGGGTCATTGACCAAGATCCCCCCTTCCACCACCGACCCTTCGCTGATGCGGATATCGATGTGCGAATGATCGAACAGATGGCCGTGGCTGCCCTTGATGACGATATCGCCGCGGACCAGGCTCTTGGCCAGCAGCAGGACATCGCCGTTGACCGTGCTCACTTCATCATCCACTTCGCTGTTCTTCAATTCGATGCGGCCGTTGACCGTGGTCACCCGGCCATGGACCTTGCTGCCGGCACCGCAAACGATCGAGCCGTTGACCGTCGTGGCATTGCCGTCCACCACGACATTGGCGGCGAGGCTGATGCGGCCATTGACCGTATCCAGGTCGCGGACCAGCGAAGCGTCTCCCACCTGGATGCTGCCGTTGACGGTCTGGCAATCGCCTTCGATCCGGCAGCGCGTCCCCACCTGGATGCTGCCGTTGACCGAGGTCAGCCCGCCGCCGCGTTCACCGTCGCGGACATGGATGCTGCGGTTGACGCTGACGTCGCAGCCGTAAAAAAGGATGAAAGACAGCGCCAGGAAAAGCAGGATAACGTTTTTTTTGCGCATGGTGCTCCTCACTCTACTATATAAAACGTACTGGGCACAAAAAAGTTCTGCTTGCAGTAAAATCTACCTGGTTGTATGTCCGAACCGAGAGATCCCCCCTGTATCCCCCCTTCATCAAGGGGGGTGGCGAAGCCGGGGCAGCACAAACCATCCGCCGACTTTGGCTGATAGAGTTTGTTTGCCCCGTCGGGGACGGGGGGATCCGTTCCCCCCGATCAGAGTTCGTAGGTGACCCAGGTGATGGTCAGGTCGTCGGGTTTGGCATCGATCCTGAATTTGCAATAGCGGCCCTGGTTGGTGATGCCGGCGACTACCGTTCCCACCGGGAGCGAATTTTCCCAGATGACGTTGCTGGAATAGGTGTAGCCGGTCAGCGCGTCATATTCCACCGAATCGAGATTGACAGTTCCGACTATGAAAAATTTCGTGCCATTGGCCGGATCGAGATAATGGGGAGGACTATTCGACCACTCAAAGTCCACGGTCGAATAGTCGGTGGCCTCGATGCCCTGGTCCAGGTCGCAGGCCCAGGTGCTGCGTATGGTCACCTGGCCCGACGAAAAGATGCCTTTTTCCTCATCCTTGCTGCAGCCGCCAACGGCGATCAGGATGAACAGCAGCGCTACCATCATAAAAGATTTCTCCATTATCCCTCCTGGTTTGAAAAAATTGTACGGGAAAACCCGTCATATTGCAATGCGATGGTGTCTAGAACATCTTGCCCGGGTTGAGCAGGTTGTCGGGGTCAAACACCGCCTTGATGCGGCGGAACAACTCCAGCTCGACCGGGCTGAACTGGTAATGCATGAACGGTTTCTTGCTCAGGCCGATGCCGTGCTCGCCCGAGATCGTCCCGCCCAGCTCGACCACGCGCCGGAATAGCTTGTCCAGGACGATTTCGGCCCTTTTCATTTCATCGTTGTCGGCGGGATCGACCATCAAATTGGTGTGGATGTTGCCGTCGCCGAAATGACCGAACAGCACGATGCACAATTCGTGTTCCGCGGCCAGGGCTTCGATGAAGGAGACCATCTCCGGGATCAGGGCCGCGGGCACGACGATATCCTCGTTTATTTTTCTGGGTTTCAGCAGGGCGATGGCCGGCGAAATATTGCGCCGCGTTTGCCAAAGGGCCTCCTGCTCGGCAAGCGTTTGCGCCTGGGTCCATCCGACAGGCCCGGAACTCTCGATGATCTTGCCTAAGACCATTTCCCTCTCCGCGACCTCGGCCGGGCTGCCGTCGATCTCGACCAGAACCGCCGCGCCGGTCTTTTCGGACAGGGGCATCCGCTGATAGGCGTAGACGGCCTGCAGCGACCGCCGGTCCATGAATTCCAGCACAGCGGGCTGGATATGGCCGTGAATGACCTTTTGCACGAATTGCGCCCCTGTGGCGAGAGTGGCGAAATCGACCCAAAAGAGCCGGCGCAACGGCGGCAGCGGGAGCAGGCGCAGGAGGACTTTGCTGATCACGGCCAGGGTGCCCTCGGATCCGATCAGCAGCGATTTCAGGTCGTAGCCGGCCACGTTCTTGATCGTTCGCGCCCCCAGGCGGATCTTTTCACCGCTGAACAGATAGGCCTCCAGCCCCAGGACGTAGTTGCCGGTGACGCCGTACTTGAAGCAGCGCGGTCCGCCGGCGTTCTCGGCCACGTTGCCGCCGATGGTCGAGGTTTTCAGGCTGGCCGGGTCGGGCGGATAAAAGAGTCCCCGCTTTTCAGCCGCGGCCTGGAGATCGGCCGTGATTACCCCCGGCTCGACCTCGGCCAGGAAATTCGCGGCGTCCAGGCGCAGAATGCGGTTCATGCGAGTAAAGACCAGCACGACTCCCCCTTGGACCGCCAGGGCGCCTCCCGAATAGCCGACGCCGGCCCCGCGCGGGATCAAGGGGACGCGCCGCTCGCTGCAGATGCGCAAAACCTCGGCGATATCCTCTTCCCGGGTCGGGAACACGACCGCGTCGGGCCAGTATTCCATGGCCGTGGCGTCGTAGGAATAGGCCAGCATGTATTCCCGGTCGCTGAAAACCTTTTCCTTGCCGAGGCGGGAATACAATTCCCGCAAGACTTTTTTTTCGATCATTCTGTCCTTTTTGTCTTCATGGATAATTATAGTTGATGCGGCTCCACGTCGTCAAATGCCGCAGCAGCGAACACATCGTTCTTGATTTTTTTAGTGCCCTATAGTAATATTTCTTTAATGAAAGATTACTACGAAATCCTGGGGGTAAGCAAGAATGCCAGCATTGCCGACATAAAAAAGGCTTATCGCAAGCTGGCCCGCAAGTACCACCCCGACCTGAATCCCGGTGACAAGGTTTCCGAGCAGAAATTCAAGGAGATCAACGAAGCCCACGAAACACTCAAGGACCCGGAAAAGAAGAAGCAGTACGACCTGTACGGTTCCTTGGGCGCCCGCGGCGCCCCTGGCGGCGAAGGCGGCCCCGGCAGAGGCAATTTCGAAGGCTTCGATTTCAGCAACACGGGCAACAGCTCTTTCGGCGACATCTTCGAGACTATTTTCGGCAATGCCGGCGGCCCACGCTCCTCGGCCGGCAGAAAGGGGCGGAGGGCCGAGCCTGGGGAAGACCTGCTATACTCCATTAACCTGAATTTCATGGATGCGGCTAACGGCATCGAAACCCCCATCCAGATCAGCCACAGGCAGACCTGCCCGACCTGCCGCGGCCAGGGGGTGGACGCCGCCTCCGGCCAGACCACCTGTCCGGTCTGCCAGGGCCAGGGACGGGTCCAGAAACAGACCGGCTTCATGAAATTCGGCACGGTTTGTCCGAATTGCGGCGGCAACGGGGTCCTTCCCGGCGCTCCTTGTCCGGCCTGTGGCGGCGAAGGCCGGAGCGAGAAAGTCGCCCGCTTGCGGGTCAAGATCCCGGCCGGCGTGGACAATGACTCCAAGGTGCGCATTGCCGGCAAGGGCAACGCCGGGCGCAACGGCGGCCCGGATGGCGACCTGATCATCACCATCCATGTCACGCCGCACAAGATATTCCGGCGCAACGGCCAGGACCTGGAGATGACGCTGCCGGTCACCTACGCCGAAGCCGCCCTGGGCGCGAAGATCGAGATCCCCACACTGGATGGTAGCTCATTGTTCAAGATCCCGCCGGGGACGCTCTCCGGTCAGAAGCTGCGCCTGAAGGGTAAGGGCATCGTCAACCCCAAGACCCGGAGCGAAGGCGACCTTTACGTGGAGATCAAGATCGTCCCTCCGCCCACCAAGGACCTCAAGGTTCGCGAGCTGCTCAAGGAGATAGAAAAGATAGCGCCGTACGACCCGCGCGAGGATTGGCTGCGATGAAAGAAAAGACCTATTTCATTTCGGCGGTAGCCAGCAAGTACAACATCCACCCACAGACCCTGCGTCTGTATGAACGCGAGGGATTGCTCATCCCCTCGCGCAGCAAGGGCAATACCCGCATGTTCAGCGATGCGGATTTGAAAAAACTGGAATTCATCCTGAACCTGACCCGCGAGATGGGCGTCAACCTGGCGGGGATCGAGATCATCACCAACATGAAGAACAAGATGGAGAAAATGCAGGAGGAATTCGCGCTGTTCCTGGAAGAGCTGAAAAAGGAGTTCTTTGTCGGCAAGGAAGATCTGTTCGAGCAGAAAAAAATATCCCTGGTCAAATTTTCATCGCCCTCCATGGCCGTGTTCAAGGATGATCAAAAGGAAAAATAGCGAATCGCTGGATTCGCTCAACCTCTACTTTCAGCGGCTGAAAAAAATAAAACCCCTGACCGCGGCCGAGGAAAGAGAGCTGATCGCCAAGGCCAAAAACAACGACGAGGAGGCCTTCCGCACCATCATCGTCGCCAGCCAGCGCCTGGTGGTCAAGGAGGCCCTGAAGTACTATTTCAAGGGCGACAATCTTCTGGACCTGATCAACGAAGGGAACAAGGGGCTGATCGAAGCCTTGAAAAAATTCGATTTGACCCGTGAAAACCGCTTTTTTACCTACGCCATGTGGTGGGTGCGCAGCGAGATCAGGCGCTATCTTTCGAAGAACCAGAACCTGATCTCCCTGCCCGACATCTTTTACAACGATTACCTGAATTTCAAGAAAGCCTTTTTCAAGCTGAACAAGAAGTTCAAGCGCAACCCCAGCGAAAAAGAGCTGGCCGAGTACCTGCAAATCCCGGAAAAGAAGGTCAAGGTCATGCTCGCCGTCCCCGACGAGATCATCTCGCTGGACAAGGGTATCAACGATGAAAGCACGGCCAACCTTTCCGCTTTCCTGCCCGACAATTCCATCGAGGATCCCCTGGACATCCTGATCGACAACTCCATCAAGGACCTGCTGCGCGAAGACATCCAGCAGCTTATCCCCAAGGAGTCGGAGATCATCCACCTGCGCTTCGGCTTCCAGGGAGCGGAGCCCATGAAGCTGCGCGAAATCGCCAAGAAGATGCGCATGAGCCCGGAGGGAATCCGTCGCATCGAAATGAAAGCCCTGGCCAAGCTGAAGAACCACTTGTCCAAGCAGGGCGTCTATGGAGCACTGAATTGAAAGAAACAAAATGCCCGATCTGCGCGGACAGCGGCTGGGTGCTGGTCAAGGTCAAGGAGCGGGAAATCGCGCGTCCCTGCCAATGCCGCCAGAATGACGTCCGGATGCTCAAGGTCGATCACGCCAACATCCCGCTGCGCTTCGTCGGCACCGAACTGAAGAGCTATTTTCCAGACAAGGAGAACCCTTCCCAGGCCCGAGCCAAAAAAGCGAGCGCCAAGTTCGTCGCCGATTACCCGGCGGTCAGCGTCGGCCTGCTTTTTCACGGCGGCACGGGGGTGGGCAAGACCCGGCTACTGTGCTGCATCGGCAACCAGTTGATCAAGGAAAAAGGCTGCGAGGTCATCTACATCGACTGGAACGACCTGGCCCGGGAGATGAAATCGGGCGAGGATGCCGCCAGCCGCGACTTCGCGACCATCTCGCAGCTGATCCAGCGCCTGGCGCGGGTGGAGCTGCTGCTGTTCGACGAACTGGGCGCCTCCCGCCCCAGCCCCTGGGTCGAGGACAACATCTACTACCTGATCAACCGCCGCTACAATGACAACCGGGTCACCCTCTTTGCCAGCAACTTTTTCGACAGCAAGATCGGCAGCGAGGAGACCCTGAGCGAGCGCATCGGGGCTCGCATCCGCAGCCGCCTCTTTGAAATGGCCAGCAGCGTTGAAATCAAGGGGGCGGATTACCGCCACAAGTATTATCATACGGAGGAGTCATGACCCATGACCTGACCTTCATCAACGAGAAAATCAAGGAAGACAGCCTGGCGATCGAGCAGACCATGGCCGAGATGGCCAAGGTCATCGTCGGCCAGAAGGAATTGCTGGAGCGGATGATGATCGCCCTGCTGGTATCCGGGCACATCCTGCTCGAGGGGGTGCCGGGCCTCGCCAAGACCCTGGCCGTCAAGACCCTGGCCCGGGTCACCGACCTCTCCTTCAAGCGCATCCAGTTCACCCCAGACCTGCTGCCTGCCGACCTTACCGGCACCATGGTTTTCAACCCCAAGAGCGCCGATTTCTATACCCGCAAGGGGCCGATCTTCACCAACCTGCTGCTGGCCGACGAGATCAACCGCGCTCCGGCCAAGGTGCAGAGCGCACTGCTGGAAGCGATGCAGGAACAGCAGGTGACCATCGGCGAGGAGAGCCACGCCATCGAAAAACCGTTCATGGTCATGGCCACGCAGAACCCCATCGAACAGGAAGGGACCTATCCCCTGCCCGAAGCCCAGATCGACCGTTTTCTCCTTAAAGTGAAAATTACCTATCCGCTTAAAAGCGAGGAAAAGGAAATTGTCAACCGCATGGCCCACGGCAGCGACATCCCGCTCCAGACCATTCTCAGTAAAACGGCACTGAGCAGACTCCAGCAATCGTACCAGATGGTTTATATCGACGAGCGCATCAAGGACTACATCATCAACCTGGTTTTCGCCAGCCGCTTCCCCAAGGAAGCCGGGATCGCCAAGTTGAAAAACCTGATCCAATTCGGCGCCTCGCCCCGGGCTTCCATCTACCTGACCGAGACGGCCAAAGCCCTGGCTTTCATCCGCCGTCGCGGCTATGTTACCCCCGAAGACGTCAAGTCCGCCGGCCGGGACGTTCTGCGCCACCGCATCATCCTGACTTATGAAGCAGAGGCCGAAAGCATGAGCAGCGATGACATCATCAGCGATATCTTTAACAACGTGGTTGTTCCCTAAGCCCGGGATGAAGCCGAAATGAAAAGGATCATCCCGACCGGCCTGGCTTGTTCCGAATTGGAGAGTGAACCGCGGCCATGATCAGGACAAAAATAAAGAGGATCAATCCCGGCCGATCAAACCGTATGATCTACGCCGTGGCCGGCGGACTGCTAGTCGTGGTCGCCGTTTTTTTCATCCTGACCATCCGCGGCAGCAAGAGCGGCGGCTTGCCGGCCGATGCCCTGGCCTACCTGAAGCGCACCGAGGGGCTGATCAAGCTCCAAATCCTCGACGCCGAAAAAAAAGCGCTGATCGTCTACAACAGCGATTCCAAGAACGCTGGCAATTTCGAAGAAATCGCCTATTACGCCGCCGTCCGCTTGTCCAGGTACTGGCCTGACTGCCGGGTGCTGCTGGCCAAGAATGTCGAGTCGGCCGTCGTCTATGCGGTCCAGGTCAAAAACGGCACGATCGCCAGCGAGGGCCCGGCCGTCACCCCTTGATGACCACCAGCGGCCGCAAGCGGGCCACTTTGCGCGAAATGCCGCTGGCCACGGTCGCCTCCACTACGTCGTCGACATCCTTGTAGGCCTCGGGGATCTCTTCCTGCAGGGCGCGGTTGGAAAAAGAAAACACCAAGATCCCATCGCTTTTCAGCTTTTCCCGGACATCGCTGCCAGCGGCGAGCTTGACGGCCTGGTGGCGGCTGAGCCGGCGCCCGGCGCCGTGGGCCGATGAGGAAAAGGTCATGGCCGCGCCTCCAACGGTGCCGGCCAGGACATAGGAACGGCTGCCCATGCTGCCCGGGATGAGCACCGGCTGGCCGACGGCCCGGTACGCCGCCTGGATTTCAGCATGTCCCGGCGGCAGAGCCCGGGTCGCCCCCTTGCGGTGGACCAGCAAGCGGGTCATTTTCCCGGCCAGGAGATGCTCTTCGAACTTGGCGATGTTGTGGGCCTGGTCGTAGACCAAGGCCAGCCCCAGCGCGCCCCGTCCGGCGGCAAATATCCTCTCCATGATCGCCACCACCTCTTCCATCAACAGCTGGCGGTTGGCCCAGGCGAAATTGGCGGCAGCGTTCAAGGCCTGCAAATAATTCCTGCCCTCGCGCGAATCCACGGCGGCGTGGACCAGCTGCGGGTCGGGCAGCTTGAAGCGGCCAAGGTTCTTTTTGCGGAACAGTTCAATGTAATCGCTGGCGATCTGGTGGCCGAAGCCGCGCGAGCCGCTGTGGATCATAACCGCGACCGTTTCTTTTTCAAGGCCGAAGCAACGGGCGGCAGCCTCGTCGTAAATTTCCTCCACGGCCTGGATCTCGATGAAATGGTTTCCCGAACCCAGCGAGCCCACCTGCGAATCGCCGCGTTCGAACGCCTTGGCGCTGACGACACCGGGGTCGTCGAACGGCAGGCAGCCGCGCGATTCGATCTGATCCAGGTCGCCGGCCTGACCGGAGAAATTGCGGACAATCTCGCCCGCGCCTTCATGGACGATTTTCAGGAAGCCTTTTTTGTCCAGGCGATAGTTGCTGCGCACGGTCAGGCCGCTGGGCACGCGCTGCAGGATGGCATGGCCGACGTTTTCCGCCTCGGGCTTGAAAACAGCGAGCGGGATGGAGCTGCGCATCAGGCGCACCCCGCAATTGATGTCGTAGCCTACCCCCCCGGGCAAGACCAGACCGTTGTCGGCCGGGAAAGCCGCCACGCCGCCGATGCAAAAGCCGTAACCGTAATGGATGTCGGGCATGGCCAGGGAATTCCCGACCAGGCCGGGCAGGCAGGCCACATTGATGACCTGCTCGATGGAGGCGTCCGCCAATGCCTGGCGCAAGATGTCTTCCGATGCGAAGATCTCGGCGTCGGCCTTCATGGCCCGGTGCATCCTGCGGCTGAGCCGCCAGTGGAACGGGGAGAGCTTTTCGAATTTTTCAGCCATGGCTGTCACACATCGAAAAATATGGAGGCCCTTTTCACTCCGTTCTTCTCGACGACCTGCAGCTTGTGATACGTGACCGCCTTGATGTCGAGTCCGGGTTCGCCGTCGATCCTGGCCAGGCGCAGGTCGGCATCCAGGGAACTTTCATCGGCCCGGCGGCAGACCACGGCCGTCACCCGCTTGTTTTTTTGATAAACCAGGGACAACACTTCGGCCAGCAGATTGACCAGGACGTTCTCGGCGCTGTCGCCGTGGAAACTGAAGCGCCGGGCGCCGCTGTCCGCCGGCGTTCCTTTTGCCTCCCCGAAAAGAAGCCCGTTCAGCCCGGCCACGGCATTTTCATAAAGTTCGGCAAAATTACGGCCGCAAAAACGGATGCCAACGTCGGCCGTGGTGGCGAACATCTCATATTTTTTCATCGGCAGCCAGCTGGCGCAGGAGGCGGAGGGTGAAGGCCCGCGTGTCCGGACGCTGCAGGGCGACATGGATCAGGGTCTCGATATATCCCAAGGTGGTACCGGCGTCAAAGCGCTGGCCGCTGAAAAAGTAGCCCAGCACGCGCCGTTTTTTCATCAAGGCGACAATGGCGTCGGTCAACTGGATCTCCGCCCCGGCGCCGTGGGTCGTGTTCTTCAGCAGCGGGAAGATATCGGGCGTCAGGATGTAGCGGCCGATGACGGCGAAATTGCTGGGAGCGTCGGCGGCGACCGGCTTTTCCACCAGCTGTTCGATTTCAAAAACCTTGTCGGCGATGAACTTGCCCGCGCCGATGCCGTAGCGGGGGATGTCGTGGCGGGGGACCTCCATGAAGGCGACGACCGGGCAGCGGTATTTTTCATAAACCGCGCGCAGCTGAGCCATGACCGGCTTCTCGGCCAGGATCAGGTCATCGGGCAGCGAGATGGCGAATGCCTCGTTGCCGACGGCCCCTTGTGCCAGCGAGATGGCATGGCCGAAGCCGAGCGCCTGCTCCTGGCGGATATAGGTGAAATTCTTTTGGTAAAATTCGTGCAGCCCGTCCAGCAAATGGGACTTGCGGTGGCGCTTCAGGAAATTGTCCAGCTCGGGATTGGGGGCGAAATGGCGCTCCAGAGCCTCCTTGCCGAGTGCGGTGATGAAGATAAAATCCGCGAAGCCGCTTTGCGCGGCCTCCTCGACGGCGTACTGGATCAGCGGTTTGTCGATGATCGGCAGGATCTCCTTGGGGACCTCCTTGGTGGCGGGCAAAAAGCGCGTGCCCACGCCGGCGACCGGGAAAACGATTTTTTTCAGCATGGGTTCATTTTACCCCGATATGATCGCGGTTTCAATCAGCCATTGAGCCGAGTAGATTATATCCCCCAGGCTTCGCCCCCCCCCTTGATAAAAGGGGTTAAGAAATACGGAATACAAATAGTTCGGAACCAGGTTCTCGCACTTCTTTCCCCCCCTTACCAAGGGGGGCTTGGGGGGGATCTGGAGTTCAAAACAGAATAGAATTACGCCTGGATGGTTTTTCTTGACAGTTTAAGAAAAATGGGGTATAAAATAGCCTTACCGGTTATTATTTTCAAAAAAAGGAGTGTGATCGCAATTGGCTTTCGTGGAAATCCAGCAGGGAGAGTCGTTTGAAAGCGCCCTGCGCCGTTTCAAGAGAAAAGTGCAGATGGAAGCTATCATCAAGGAAATCAAGAAGCACTCGGCCTATTTGAAACCAGGCGAACGCAAGCGTTTAAAAGCCGCCCAGGCCAGAAAACGGATGCGCAAGCGGATGCGCAGAGACATTTCCGAACTTTAGAGCCTTATAGCAAATTCAGAATTTGTTTGCTTTTTAGAACAAATTCTAAAATTTGCTATCTAAGGCTCTTATCCAGCTTTGCTGGGCTAGCAATCACCGAAGCGGGGCGTAGCGCAGCTTGGTTAGCGCGCCTGCCTTGGGAGCAGGAGGTCGGTAGTTCGAATCTACTCGCCCCGATAAGCAGGCAGGCACCCGTAGCTCAAAGGATAGAGCAGCTGACTTCTAATCAGCAGGCTGCAGGTTCGAGTCCTGCCGGGTGCGCTTGACCGTACAGCGTTCCCAGGTTTTTTCTGTTCCCGAAAATTCCTTTTGGTGTCTATTTTGTGCCCATAAACTATTTTTATAAGCTTACTTTGAGGAAATTCAATCACCAGAACCACCTGCCAATTTTATAGATGTTATTTTTGTCTCAAGGTCAATGGATGATCCCCTTAGCTTCGCGGGGAAAAAGATCAGATGACTACTTACGCTCCAGGACCGCTTTTTTCAGCTTCTCGTTCACCGTCACGCCGTTGGCCTCGGCCTGTTCCACGTATTTCAAGGCGTTAACCATGTCGCCTTGGGAAAAGAGGATGCTGATCAAGTTGTTGTAGGCGTTGGCATGGTTCGGGTCGGCCTGGACAGCGGCTTCGTAGAATCCAATCGCTTCGGCATAGCGCTTCATCTTGAACAGGATGTTGCCGTGGATGTAGTGGTATTCGGCCGGGATATCAATGGTTTTGGGGATCCACTCACGGAGCCGGTTGTCGAGCGTAGCCATTATCGTCTTGAGTTCGTTGATCTGGTCTTGCAGCTGCTGCCTGAGCGTAGGGTTTTGAGCACTCGCCAGCGCCTGGGTCAAATCTTGGATCTGGGTATCCTTCTTATCGCGTTCGATGCGCAAGTTATCGATATAATTCTGATAGGAATCAAAGTAAAACTCTTTGATGGCGCTGAAACCGGATTTGGCATTTTCGATCTCTTGGAGGGCGTTTTCATATTGTCCCTGCTGGTACTGGAGCTGCGCCAAAAGCATGTGGGCGTCGGAGTAACCGGGGAATATTTTCAAACTGGCATCAACCTCTTTTTGGACTTTCTCCAGCTTGCCTTTGCTCAAGTACTCGACCCCTTTGAGAAAGTGAATCTTGGCGCGCTTATATTTCTCCATGGTCTCCCTTTCTCCCTGGTTGAAATTCTTTTGCGCAGCTAAAGGCGACGCCAACAGCAGCGTGCCGACGATCAAGGCCAGGCCGATCTTCCGAACGGGCTTCGCGGTAATGATTGCCATTTTTTATCCCCTCCTTCAATTTTTCTCGTGCTCCGCCAGCCAGGACCGGGCCAGGGCGAAAAGGGCTAGCGCTAAGGATTTCGTGCCGACTCTGTCTCGGGTCATCCGGGAGTAATTGATGGGAAAATCAATTTCCTTCATGCTTGCATAGTAAGGATCATTATTTGAAATGTCAATGCGGTTCTCAACAATGCATAATAAGACACATATCCCTCACCTTGCTTATCCTTCCTTAATAAACCCTTCGCCCTCTCGTTTACAATTCAATTTATTTGGTGCCAATCAGCAAATGGATTATGCAACCGGAGAGATGGTGATTGATAACGTTTACGCCGAGTACAAAAATAAAACCAAAATTTAGCCAAGAATGTGTAGGGAAAACTCAAAAATTACCCAGAAGATATCATCCGATCGAGACCATGGATCCGGCCGCCATCATTAAGTAGGCAATCACGACTATCCAGCCCCAATGCGGGGAAGAGAGGAAAGGGCCCAGGATGGCTGTTTCTTCCCGGGAACGGCGATATTTTTTATACATTGGAACCGCGAGCACGGCGACAAACACGGCGGTACCGCCTCCCGCCGTGCGCATGAATTTTATGAAGCCGCCGGCCCCGGCGAACGCGATGGCCAGCGTGGGCAATGTGGCGATGAGCCAGGATGCGAACCGGCTTATGCCCAGCCGCTCGCGGATGATGTCGGCGAACGCAAAGGAGAGCGACCAATAGCTCGTGAGCATGGCGAGGATAACAAAGAGCGTGCCCGCGACCTCCGCGGCGGGACCCAGCGCCTTGGACCAGCCGATCGTGGCGATGGCGGTAGGCTCGGGGCACAGCAAAAGCGAAAGACTCGTGACGACAAGCATGACCGCGAAGTTGATGCCGAGCCCCGTCGCAACCGCGGTGGGTATGAGCCTGGGCCTGTCGGCCAGGCCTCGCACCGCCTGGGGCACCGAGAAGTACGCCGCGAAACAGAACATGCCCATGCCGTAGAGCGCCAGGAGCCGGGAAAAGCCGGGAGAGGGAGGATTGGCGGGAGTTGCCGGGCCGGCAGAAGCGAGCGAGATCATAGATACGATAACGAGTCCCGCAAACAGGATGCCCATGCCGATGACCGCCCATTTTTCGGCGCTGCCGAGCGCCTTGAGCCCGAAGATCGTTACGGACGCGGCGGCCGCGTAAAACAGGAGCGAGCCCCAGGGAGCGCTCACGCCGGACGATGCGAGGACCTCGCCGCCGCCCGCGACATAGGCCGCGAGGTTGGCAATGAATACGATTCCCATGACCCCGAAAAAAGACCAGGTTAACATCGCCCCGCCTCTCCCCGTGAAGAGATACTTGCGGAAAAGCTCCACGATCTGCTTGCCGCTTTCTTCTCCCGCCGAAACTTCGGCGATCATGAGGTGGAGAAGGAGACTGAGCAAGTAAGCGGCCGAGAGAACGGCGAGCGACGGCAGGATCCCATTGAGCGAGACAAGCCATGGCAAAGCCAGGACTCCTCCACCTATGCCGCAGCCAGCGATGATGCTCGCTGCCTCGAAGAATCCAAGCCGGCCATCGCTCCGGGTTCCCGATTTCCCACTCATATTCTCCCCTGCCTGTATTTTGGGGCTAATCTTTTAAAATGTCAATGCGATCCTCAACAGCTGGCTGCGTGTTCGATTCCTGCCGGGCGCGTTTTTTGCGGGAATTCAAAATCGGTTATTATCCCCCTGACCAACGAAGCCGCTGACCGATTTGTATAAAAAACATCGCCATGCTATAAATGGGCGCAGGAGGGAAAAATGAAAACAAAATTCAAGCTGAATTGGCCGAGCCTTTTTCTGGGAGCAGCGTTATGCCTGGCTGTAGCGATTCTGGTGGGCAGCAAGTCGCCGGCACCCCAGACCATAAGCGGCACGCCGACCAACCAGGCCGAAGCCAAGGTACTCGGCCCGAAAACTCAGGCTACCCTGAACGCAATCATGGAAAAGTTAGAACTGATGGATCAGAGGATCATTATCGTGGCAAATCAAATAGAATTCATGCGCAAGGGTACTTGGGAAGGCTTCGCGCGGGTCGAAGGGCAGCTGGGTCGGATAGAAAAAAAGTAAAACCAGCCACAAGTTAAAAAATCAAATCGGACCCGCCGTTCACTCGCCCTTGTAGACCTTGAACGCCTCGTCCGCCGACTTGCCGTAAACGGTGATGGCGGTAACGGCGTTGGTCAGGCGGATGGCTTCGGCGAGCGGCTTCTGGTGGATGTTGCGGCCGGTGGCGTTGCCGGAAGCGCCGGAAATGAAGATCTGGTCGTGCAGCTGCTGCAGGAAAGCCTTGGGTTCCATGCTCGAACCGCCGGCGCAGACCACCTTGGTGCGCCCGGCCGCCTGGATGGCCTGCTTGAATATCTCGGCCGACTCCTTGCCCTCCTGCTTGGGATAATTCACCTTGACGAAATCGCTGCCCATGCAAGCGGCGAAGCCGGTGGCGCCGGCGATCAACTCGGGTGATTTTTCGTCCTTGACCGCCTTGCCGCGGGGGTAGACCCACAATACCGTGACCAGGCCGTGGCGGTGGGCCCAGTGGACGGCTTGGGACGCCTCGCGGATCATGGCGTTCTCGT
>JAPKZM010000152.1 GCA_026393775.1 Candidatus Aminicenantota bacterium | reverse complement strand
CGACTTCGGCGACTTCGGCCACTTCCACGACCTCTTCCTTGGCTTTGGCGGCTACAGCGCAGATCACCGTGTTGGCCGGAGAGACGAACTGGTATTCTTCGGTTTTGGGCAGGTTTTCCACTTTGATCGATTGGTTCATATGGAGAGAGGAGACATCCACCCTGAATTCCTTGGGAATACGGGTGGGCAGGCAGCGGATGTGGACTTCGCGGTGGATGAACTCCAATATCCCGTCCTCGGTTTTGACGCCGATCGCTTCCCCGAATAGAACCACCGGCACTTCGACCTCCACGAGTTTGTTCAGATCGATGCGGATGAAGTCGACATGGATGATGTGGTCGGACAGGTAGTCGTACTGGATTTCCTTGATCATGGCGTCGAATTTGGCCTTATCGCTCTGCAGGATGCGCAGAATCGAGTTTTCCTTTTTCTCGGATTTCATGATGTTCTTGATGTCGCCCAGGTCCACGGAAATGGGAATGCTTTCGGCGGTGATGCCGTAGACGATGGCAGGAATCTTCCCTTGGGCGCGCAGATTCTTGCAGGCCTTTTTGCTTATGTCTTCTCGCAGGTCGGCTTTGATGGTGATTAAATTTTCCATGTGCTCCTCATTTTTTTAAAAATAGTTTCGAGACGGATGTTTCCTTATGAATGCTTTCGATGGCGGCGGCGAACAATCCCGCCACGGACAGGACCTCGATCTTCGGGCATTCACTTTTGTTCACGCGCAGGGGAATGGTGCTGGTGACGAAGATCTTTTCAACCGGCGAATCGTTGATCCGTTGGATGGCCTGGCCGGAAAATATGCCGTGGGTGCAGGCGGCGAAGACTTTCTTCGCTCCCTTCTTCTTCAAGGCTTTGATGGTTTCGGAGAGGGTACCGGCCGTATCGATGATATCATCCACGATAATGGCGTTCTTCCCTTCCACGTCACCGATGATGTGCATCAGCTCGGCCACGTTGGGAGCGGTGCGGCGCTTGTCGGCGATGGCCAAGTCGGCATTCAATTTCTGGGCAAAAATCCTGGCCCTCTCCACGCCGCCGGCGTCGGGAGATACGATGACCAGGTTCGATAATTTCATTTTCTTGAAATGGGTGATGAAGACCGGCAGCGCCATTAGGTTGTCGACCGGAATGCTGAAAAAACCCTGGATCTGGGTGGCGTGGAGATCAATGGTCAGGACCCTGGAAAATCCGGCCGTTTCCAGAAGATCGGCCAGCAAACGGGCGGAAATGGCGACGCGGGGCCTGTCCTTGCGGTCTTGTCGCGCGTAGGCGTAGTAAGTAATCACGGCGGTGATCCGGCGTGCCGAAGCCCTTTTAAAGGCATCGGCCATCAGCAGCAATTCCATGATGTTGAAATTGCTGTCCTTGCAAAGCGACTGGATGATGAAAACATCGGCCCCCCGGACATTCTCATGGCTCTGAAAGCGGATTTCGCCGTCCGAAAAAACATCAAGAACTGACCGGCCCAGCTTCAACTGCAGGTCGGCGGCGATTTCGTCAGCCAATTTTTTATTGGAGGAACCGGAAAAGAGCAAAAATTTATTGTTGCTTGTCATTTGGTTTTTCTGGGGCGGGAGGATTCGAACCTCCGAATCTCGGCTCCAAAGGCCGATGCCTTACCGCTTGGCCACACCCCAATCTTCTCCCGGTAGTATTTTTTATCGATGGTTCGAGTCAATGTCACGCCGGGCAACAAACCGGCCAGTGCGGCCAGTTTTTTCCGCGCGCCCATCCCATATACCGCCGAACCACTGCCTGTCATCTGCACGAAATCGCATCCTCCTCGGATCATCTTGCGCTTGATTTCTCTGATTTCCGGAAATAAAACAAAAGTGACATTTTCCAGTTCGTTTTCCAAAACGGAGAAATCGCCTCTTTGCAAGAAGAGTTGTATTTTACCGGGTAACGCGTTTTTTGTCAAGTTGAGACGGGAAAAAATCAAGGCGGTTGACACTGTAAATCCGGGGATGAAAAGGGCGATGGCTCGGGGCTTGATTTCCGGCAACGGGGTGAGCACCTCCCCTATCCCCTCGCCCAGCGCCGTGCCGCCTTGGAGGAAAAAGGGCACATCGGCTCCTAGTTTAGCGGCCAAAGCGTTCATCTCGGCGGCGGGAATGTTCAGACTGAAGTAGTGGTCGAGAAAAAGCAGCATCACGGCCGCGTTGCTGCTGCCGCCGCCCAGTCCCGACCCGGGCGGAATATTTTTCCTGACCCCGACGTCGAATCCCCGGTTCAGGCGGTAGTTTTCGCTGATCAGCCGGAAAGCGCGGGCGATCATATTGCGCTCGTCCCAGCGGATTCCCGGGTGGGATCCGGCCAGAGAAATATTTTGTTGCTTGTTTTCCCGCAGCTGCAGTTCATCGCAGAGAGCGATCGTTTGGAAAATGGTGCGCAGCAAATGATAGCCGTCGTCCCTTTTCCCGGTTACCTCCAAACCTAGGTTGATCTTGGCGAACGATTTCAGCTTAATCATCGCCGAGAACAACCTCGAGTTCGACCGCTTGAAATTTCGCTCTATAATCGAGAAAAACGACGGATCCAGAGTGAAATTCGTTCCTCAGGATTTTCAGGGTCAGGTCAGCATGGTGATGGCGGATGCGCACGAGCCGCGGCGAGCGTTTGCCGGCATCGGTTTCCAAGCGGATCTCGATGCCCTGTTCCCTTATCTTTTCTTCCGGGATAGAGCCCAAGGCGACGAGCCGTTTCAATTCGTCCAGGGTCAAGTCGATGTCCCACAAGCGTTCGATCAGGTCGCTGAATTCGCCGCGCCAACAAAGCTTTTTTTCGGGGCGCAGCAGCAGCGCGTTCTCGCCTTCTACGTCCAGCTCCAGGCCCACCTGGTTCAGCGGGGTGAAAAAGAGGAACTTGGAGCTGTCCGAATCGAAGCGCCAATGAATTTTGCCGTTCTGTTTGCTGCTGCCGTCGCTGAAATTGAACTTGATGGTCAGCGCCTGGAAATAGTCGCCGGCCGGAGGCGTTTGCCTGATCACGGGCCTGGCGCAGGCCAGGCAGCATGAAAATAAAAGTAAGCCGATTAATTTGCGCGGCATTCGGCCATATTTTAACATATCGCGGCGGCTTTTACTCTTATTCCATTGAATCTTGTCCGACCCATGCTTTATCTTTTTTTTTGACAGCATTGGCATTTTTCTTTACAATAAAAAAGTTTGCTATCATTATCATGACGTATAAATTTTATTGCGAGAGGGACAGAAAAATGAAAAAATGTCTTCTACTATTGCTAGCATTTTTTCTATGGAATACCCAGATCACAGGATATCAACCGGATGAAATCGAATCATATTATCGCCAGGCATTGACCTTGGCTAAGAACGGCCAGTTTTTTGAGGCCCAAGATTTCTTTCGCCAGGCCCTTAAAAAAGATCCTTTTCATATTCCCAGCCGCCGGGGACTGGATTTACTAACGGACCTGAACAACGGAATAGTATCCCC
>JAPKZM010000316.1 GCA_026393775.1 Candidatus Aminicenantota bacterium | reverse complement strand
GAGAAAATCGGCGACCTTGACGCTCGCCTCATAGAGGTTCAGCTCGAAATATTCGCTGCTAAAGGCCGAGCCCAGGATGCCGGCTTCGGGGAAATTGCCGCCGCTGAGCAGGTCGCCGGGGTAGGCATAGGCGTCGAAGCGCGCCTGGTAGGAGACGCGCTCGGAGAGGTCGCCGGCGAACTTCAGCCGCAGCTCCAGGCGCTTGCTGGCAAAGTCGGGCGCCCCGTGGCTGAAGAATTGCCCCTCGGGGTTGTCAGCCAGGAATGCCGAGGCGAAGAGTTTGACCCGGCCCGAGAAATCGATCTTGGCCGCCGCCGGCAGCGCCGCCGCGATGAGCAGCAGCCCCAATAAGACACAGCTGATGCGTTTCATCCGCCATCCCTCCTTGGCTCAGCTTCCCCTTTTTTTTAGGAAGCGCTCGGAAAAGATTTCGTCTTTCAGTCCCAGGTCGACCTTGATGTTCCTCATTTCCAGCAACGTCGACGTCCCCTTCTTGACATGGGTCATCTTGATGCTGGCCATGATCCAGTATTTCCCGACCTGCTGCGCCGTCTCCTCGGCCACCTTGCCCAGTCTTCCCGACTCGTCGTACAGCTCCATGCGCACAGGCATGGTGTTGGCCTTGCTGACGGTCAGGACGATGCGCGCGTACGGCTTGTCGGCGCCCGGTTTGCGCAGCAGCTCCAGCTGCCACTCGCCGTCGCTCTCCTTGAACATTCTCGGGTCATAATATTTGCTGAAGGCCGATGTACCCATGTCCTCGTAAGAGAAGTCGGAACCCATGAAGGGATCCTTCTTGCTCGACGATGCGATGCGCCGGGTGCGGTGGAATTCCGGAAGATAGATATACATGGAATCCTGGTCCAGCACCAGGAAGCCGACATCCTTGACGTCGGCGGGCGCGATGAACTTGAGGACGCGCAAATCATCCTTTTCGGCGATGTTGCGGCTCCAAGCATGGATTTCGCGGACGCGGACGTTCTTGCCGTCCTGGATGGTCATGACCATGTCAGTTTCCATGTCCCGCGGGGCATTCGCCCCCATGGTGTTTTCCTCCATGGTTTTGAGTACCATTGCCGCATCGGCGGCCGGGAGTGAAACAACCAGACAGAAAATGGGCAGAAGCAGCCAAACGATCTTTTTGATTAATGGCATATTTTCCTCCATCTATTTTTTTTTCTTCGGATTGAATACCAGCAGGGCGGCCGGCAGCTGCGTCAGCGCCGCCAGAGCGGCCAGGAACATGGAACAGACCATGGCCCAGGCGAAATTGCGCAGCGGTACCAGCGAGGAGAGGAGCAGGACGGCAAAACCGGCCATAACCGACACCGCGTTGGTCAGGATAGCCTTGCCCTTGTCCAGGAAGGCGCGGCGGATCGCCTCGTCGGCGGAATGGCCGGCATCACGCTCGCCGATGTAGCCGTGGATGAAATGAATGGCGTAGTCGATGCCCACGCCGATGGATACGCCGCCGATCATCATGGTGGCATAGTCCAAAGGGACGCCGATGAGCGCCAGCACGCCGAACATCACCACGCTGGTGAAGATGACGGGCAGGGTGGAGATAAGCCCCAGCGTCAGGCTGCGGCGCATGAGCGTCATCAGCACCAGGGTCAGGACATAGCAAAGCAGGATCGACTGCAGCAACGATCTGAGCAGGAAATGGTCCATCTTGCTCAGCATCAGCGGATAGCCGGTCTGGTCGATACGGGTGATGGGCAGCTTTTTCCCGGTTGACAAAGTGGATACTCCGGAAGGCAGAACGACAATCCCGGCGGTCAGGTCATAGAGGACCGAGCGCGCTTTCTTTTCAAAGTTCATGTCGCTGCTGGCGAACAGCTGCTCTAAGCGCAGCCACAGCGCATCGACCCGCGACTGCTGGTTGACCTCGTCCACCTTGTAGCGCAGGGTTTCGGCCAAATCGCCTGCGACCTGGGCGTCATAGACTCCGGCGGGCAGCCAACGCGGCATGAACGCCTTCAACTCCTCTGCTCCGGCCCCTTTTTCCAGGGCGGCCATGAGCGAGGCCATGTAGCTCTCCTTCTGAGGCAGAGAAAGCTCGAATTCAAAATCGGGCGCTGAGATATACTCCCAGAGGACCGCGCGGGTCCGTGCGCGGACGCCGGGAAACGGAAGCTCCCGACTGGATCCCTCCGCCATGATTCGTTCAATAGCGGCGCGGCTCGCACGCCCTGGGACATAACGTTGCGCCAGCCAATCTATCTCCTGGCTCAGGCTGGAAGCCTGGGCCGCATACAACTCTTGCTGCTGCTCCGGCCGCATGTCCTGCCGCCGGTAGCTTACGTAGCCGTCGCGCAACTCCTTGTCGAGAAAAAGCTGGATCCCCTGGTACAGTTTCCTGTTGAAAGCGGTC
Organism: Candidatus Aminicenantota bacterium; assembly: GCA_026393775.1. Taxonomy (GTDB): domain Bacteria; phylum Acidobacteriota; class Aminicenantia; order UBA2199; family UBA2199; genus UBA2199. The sequence goes on along the minus strand of JAPKZM010000316.1, from coordinate 2,167 downwards.
AGGGGACTGGAAATCTTGGCAAAGATCACCGCCTCACGGCCTTCGTCGGTCAAAAGCTGGTTCAGCTCATCACGGCCCTCGATGAAGAACCACAGATTCCCGATGGCGGCATCCCGGTCGGGGACGGCATAGCGGTCGTTCAACTGCCAGTTCAGCTCCTGGATGAAATCGGTGATGGCGAAGGGCTGGCTGGTGCCGGGCAGGGAGTACATGTAGTTCTGCAGCCGGCGCAGAACCCTTAGGGATTCGGGGGAACGGACGCGATCGGTCTCGATCGATACGACCAAAGGATAAGCCCCGTCAAAATGGGCGTTGGCCGCCTCCATGGACCGGCGCGGTAACGAGGAAAGAGGATAGAACTTGGCGAATGAAACCTCCCGCTGCAGCAGCGTCAGGGCGAAAACAAAGCAGATTGTCAGGCCCAGGCTGAGTCCCAATAGCAGCCGGCGGTGACGGATGACGAAATCACTCCAGCGCGAGAGTACCTTGGCCAGGCTATGTCCTTCGCGCTCCCGTTGCATCCTAGCGAAATCGATGAAGGAGGCCAACGCCGGCACCAGCGCCAGGGAGACGATCATGGCCATCAGCAGACCCACGGCTGTAAAAATACCAAAATCGGCAATCAGGCCCAAGCGCGCCCCAGGATGATGCTCGCATTTTTATCAGGCTGGCCATCGGCCACCTGGATGATCAGCCGGTTCAGCACGTGAATCCCATAAGCCGAACCCAGGGCGATGATCACCACCGGCACCACCGGCGAGACTATGGTCAGCGGGCTGCCCAGGAAGCCGATCAGCCCGAAGAGCCAGATGGTCGAGAGGACCACGACCAGCATCGGGAAGGCGACCCCCTGCCAGGAGCGGAAGCTGAAGAAGAGGATGGCCAAAATCAGTAGCAGGGCGACCGGCACCAGGGTGACCAGGTCGCGGCCGACGAACTGGTTGATGAAATAGGTTTCGGACGGCATGCCGGTGAAGAAGCACTCGCCCTCGCCGACGAAAGCCTTCTTGCATTCGGGAATGACGGCCTCGGCGACCACCTTGATCTGGTCGCTGTCGGAGGCGATGTAGGCCGAGAGGGCCAGCCACTTCCCGTCGCCCGAAACGACCCGGTTGCGGAAAATGTCCTTGCTCAGGACCTTGTCGCGCAATTCATCCATCTTTTGAAGGTTGTCCGGGATCTGATCCAGCAAGTTGGCCACCTCGATGCCGCCGGGGATCTTGCGGATGTCGGCGGCGTTCCCCATCGAGGTCACCATGGCGATGCCCGGGATTTCTTTCAGCCGCTCGGTCAACTCCTTCACCTTCTGGAGAAAACTGGCCCGGAAAACCCCGTCCCGCGGCTTGACCAGGATAAGGACCATGTTGTTGACCGAGAATTTTTCCGACACTTCAAGGTGGCGGGCGATCTGCGGATCGTCCTTGGGCAGCCAGTCCATCAGCCGGTTCGAGAAGTACAGCCTGCGCATGCCCCACAGCGCCACGACGGTCAGGACGATGCAGAGCCCGATCACCCAGGCGCGCTGGCGGACCACCCAGCGCGACCAACGTTCGATCATCGTACGACCTCCTCCAGCAACAGGGATTTCATGAACTCCGCGAACAAGGGCCTGGATATGTCACGCAAGCTTTTGGAGCGCTCTTCGAATACATTCCACAAGGTAAATGACGTGTGGATCATTCCCAGATAAATGATGGCGGACATCTCGCAATTCACGTCGGGCTTGAAGATCATCCGTTTTTTGCCGAGGCGGATGATCTTCTCCAGTCGCTCCTTGAGGTCCCAGGCGATCGATTTGAACTTTTTGAATAATTCCTTGTCCTCATTGTACAGGTCGTCGCTGAATAGGATCCGGTAAATGCCGGGAAAATCCTCAAGATAAGCAATGACGAATTGAAACCACTCGCGCAGCTTTTGTTCCGGGCCAAGATCGCGGGCGTCCATTTCCCTGAATGAGTCGCTAAGTTGCACTTCGGAAATCTCCAGCAGCCGGTGAAATATTTCGTTTTTTGAATTGAAATGCTTGTAGAGGGCTCCTTCCACGAAGCCGACCTCATGGGCAATACGCTTGGTGGTCACGCCGGCGACGCCGACGCGGTCGACCAGCTTCAGGACCGCGGTGACGATGTCCAGCTTTCTTTTTTCCAAAAAATTTTCAAACCTTTTT
>JAPKZM010000272.1 GCA_026393775.1 Candidatus Aminicenantota bacterium | reverse complement strand
AGCAGGTTATCCAGCCCAATTTCACAAAAATAATGAATTTGCGGCGCAGAAATTCCTGTTGCACCCAATTTCTTCATTGCCAGGAAGAAATAAAGCCTTGACAAAAACGGCAATTTCGATTATCCTTTAGCCCAAGAGCGGGAATAGCTCAATGGTAGAGCGCAACCTTGCCAAGGTTGATGTTGCGGGTTCAAATCCCGTTTCCCTCTCCATTGGCGGCGTAGCCAAGTGGTAAGGCAGCGCTCTGCAAAAGCGTTATTCATCGGTTCAAATCCGGTCGCCGCCTTCTTTCAATCCATACGCAATTCAATAACGTCCGCTTTAAATATTTTCAACGCATTCATGATCAGATTGGCGTTCCCGATCAGAACGATAATTCCTTTCTCCCGGATGCCGGCTCTGTGTTTATAGCCCATCAATTCATCCATCACCTGCACGACCCGTTCAAAAGTCACTTCGCGGACCAATTCCGGGCCACGAGGCGGCTGCGACAGGGATGCCGGCTGGGACTGGAAACGGTCGATGACCTGCTGCATGCCGTATTCGAAATTGCCCGTTTCCACCTGCGCCCGCCCCAGGTAGTAATTCAAAGCATCCAGGTATTCCTTTTTGACGACGGGCCGGGCGGAAAATTTTTTCCTTTCCTGATCCACCAGGAACAGGAAATTTTCAAGGTCATTGTAGTTCAGCCGCAGGTAATTGCAGAAAACTGTGAAGTTTTTCAATGAAAAGATATCGGTACTGACCTTATAGCCGCCCAGCAAAAACTGACTCCTTTCAGACTGATAAATTCGCCCCCCCGGAAAGCCGAACAAGGTGAAATTACCGATAAAAAAAGGCAAATAGTCGGCTTCGCTCATTGCCGGAGCCTCATCAAACCAGTAGATCATCGGGGCATCGGAAACAGTGCTATTTAAGACAAATATCCTGCGGCTGGAGTTTGGGGTGACTTCTTCTTTTTTATTTTTGGCCGGGGCCGGAGGTGAAACGGGAAGATCCCGCTCGATCTGACCTAAGGCGATATAGGGATTGATATTGCCCTTGAGAATGAGCAGGGAATTGTCAGGCCTGAAGGTCTTTAGATAGAACGAACGCAATTGCGCCAGGTTAATGCTGTTGACGATCTCCTGTACCATCAAACCCTGGCTGAAATAAAAATTGCCGACCATTTGCTGGTAGGCCAATAAAAAAGCGATCTCTTTTTTCCAATCCCGGTTTTTGATAAAAAAGGACCAATATTTTTCCTTGCTCAGGTTAAACTTTTTCAAATGAAAAGACTGGTACGTATAAATTTCCTTGAGTAGTTTTGTGAAAGCGGCGAGACGGTCGGGAAGAAAATTCAAACTAATTGTTACGTATTCAGGCGTTTGCTCGACCTGGTAGTCATTGCCCAGCCTGAAAAAAGAATCGAGCAAGTTGGTTGACGGCAAGTTCAACTCGCGGGCGAACATGTTCATAAAGGTCAGCTGCGAGATCAGCAACGAGTTGTAATTTTGCTTCTCTCCGTCCAAAAAAACCAGCAACTGGGCATGGACGAAAGGCATTTCATTCTGCTGCAAAACCTTGATTGGCAAGCCTTTGGAGGAGAAAAAAGAAAATTGCCGCGCTTCGGCAGCCAGTTGAAAAGTAAAAAGGGGAAAAAATATCGTCCAGACCATGAACCAGCGGAATTTTGGGGCAGGAAAATGCTTATTCGTCATAGACATTCAAAATGACCTGGTTTTCCTTCTTAAAATATTTTTTGGCGCTTTCCATGACATCATAAGTGGTTATCTTACGCAGCCGCCTCAATTGCAAGTCAAGGAAATTCACTTCGCCGAACATGTGATAAAATTCGCCAATGCGCAGGCACCGCTCCTCCAGATTGTAGGAGCCTTTATATAGATCAATTTCCATCAATGAACGAATAGCCTTCAACTCGGCGTTGCTGATCGGTTTCATGGTCAAGGCCAAAAATTCCTGACCGAGGATATATTTGGCTTTTTCGAGATTGATGCGTTCAGAGCATGACAACTGGATGGTCAGGGCGTTGGATTCGAAATAATCGGTGAAAGAACCTACTATTTCAACATTGATCTTATTCAATTTGTTCAGGATATATTCCAGCCGCGAACAGCGCGGATCGGTCAAGTAATAGCGTAAAAAATCAAAAAACACGTAATCGTAACTGATTTTCCCCGGCGACTTGATCCCGTAAAAAGTATAATTCGTTTTCAAGCCGGGAATCACCCAGTTCTTGACCGAGTAAATACCGTGTTGGCTCGCGGCATTGGGGACGACTTCCGGCGATTTTTTCCCTGTCGGGATGTTTTGAAAAAATTTGTTGATGCCGGCTTTCAATTCATTGATGTCGAATTTTCCCGCGATGATCAGCAAGATATTGGATAAATTCTGAAATTTGCGGTAACTCTCCCTGATCCGATCATTGTTCAAGGCTCGGAATCTGTTCAAGTCTCCAAAAAGAGGATAGGCGTACGGCAACCCTTCAAAAATCTTGGCACTGATCCAGGTCTGCGCCTTGAAATTAAGGTTCGACTCCCACATCCGATTGATGCGGTTAAATATCTCATTCTTGTGATAATCGATATTCGTGTCTTCGAGGCGCAGGCTTTTCAAGCGTTCGCTTTCCAGCCACAACGCCACATTGATTTCCGAGGCTGGCAGCACCTCATAAAAAATAGAATTGTCATAGCTGACCCGGCCGCTCACGATCCCGCCCATCTTATTGATGAACAGGACATGGTCGTACGATTCCAGGTTCTCGTTGCCATCGAACATCAGAAACTGGTAGAGATAGGAAATCCCGCGGCCGTCGGCCGGATCGGTCCGCGCCCCGTTCATGTTGTAAATGCATACGGCGGCCGTCTGCATGTCATTGCTGGGGGCCAAGATTACTTTCAAGCCGTTGGGCAGTTCAAAAGAAGTGATATTCAGCGTCTGGCAGGGAATTGGCACGAAGAGCAATGTTAAGATTAAACTAAATAAACACGCCTTGATCACCACTACATTTTACCGGGGAAGAAACATTTAGTCAAATTTTGTTCCGGGACTTCCTCCGGAAAAAACTTGACATTGGTAAAAGATTTTAATTATAATTAATCCCAAATCTCAATCAAACTGGAGGAACCAGGAATGAAAAAAATGAGTGCTTTCCTTATGATGCTTATAATCGGCGGAGCTTTCATATTGCCGGCGATGGACAGAGCCCAAACGGACGCCTGGATAGCCATCCAGAGTGAAAAAAACTTGCAGGCTAGGTTTGACAAGCTGGAAGAATATTTCAAGATATATGGCGACAAGGATGAACGAAACGCCATGTATATGTACATGAACCTGGCGGATGCTGCGTATTTACTGCAGCAGTTCGAGAAAACCATTCTTTACGGAGAAAAAACACTTCTTTATAAGGACGTTGACCCCCAGAACAGATTGCGCATTTACTTGTCTCTGGCCAATGCCTACAATCTGACCAAAAAGGACATGGATAGAGCCTACGGCTATGCCGACCAGGTTATCGAACTTGCCAAGACCCTCCGCGCCGAAACCCAGAGCACCACCATCGATACCAGCTACATAGCCCCCGCCCTGCGCATCCAGGTGCAATTGCTGGCAGCCAAGTCCGATGACCCTCAGAGCTCCATTGACGCCTTCAACAAATCGCTCGAAGCGTACCAATTGGACAAATCCGACAAATCGGCCAACTTTGTCTTGGTCTTCAGCGAGCGCATGCTAAAGAACCAGAGGCTGGAAGACGCCATCCGCGGCATAGAGGCCATCAACCAGAACAAGCCCAATGCCGAATACTTTAAAATGCTGGGCATGTGGTACAATCGGCTGAAAAATCCGGACAAGGCCATCGAAAACTTGAAAGCCTCATACGAGATGAAAAAGAACGCCAAGGTGGCCTATGACCTGGGGGTCCTGCTGAACAAGACCGACATCGACGGCGCCATGGGCTACCTGGCTGAATCCTTTCTTCTGAACGATGAAGGTTATTCGAAAAAAGCGGAGGAACTGCTCCGCACACTTGTGGTGTTCCACAAGACCAAGGGGCAGCCGCAGACAGAACAAGAAAAAGCATACAACGATATCTTAGCCACCGCGAAAGTCCGGCTGGGAATCGCGACTTCCTAATCAGGCGCCAAGCAAGATTTTTCTTTTGTTTCCAATGCGCTGGGTGATATTCTGCCCATCCAGGTATTCAAAGAGAATGATGAGGTATTTCCGGCTGTAAGAAGTGATGCCGCGCAAATCGTCGATGGTGATGACATCGCCCTGGTTCCTTATGAATTTTTTCAAGCGATTGATTGTCTTGTTGTATTCATCGCTGAAAATGAAGTAACGCTCGTTCAAGCGCAGCAGCCTATCCTCGTTGATCATATACCACAACGCATCATTTATCTGCCTGAGGGAAAACGGCGTGTTTTTCTGCACGTTTTCAATATTGAATATCATCAGTTTATTGGCTTTCAAAACCCTCTCGATCTCGGTCATGCGCTCCTTCTCATCGGCAGTCAGGGGGAGCTGTGAAAAAATAAGGGCGTTTGCCGCCATTTTCAAGGGGAACAGCGAGCTGCATTTTCGCAGCAGGTATCTGAAATAAATCGACGTTTGCGGAATCTTAATGATCTTCTCCAGCTGGTTGAATTTCAGCGTCTTTTCCCGGTTTTCATAAGCCTGGCGTAAAGCCTCTTCCAGGGAAGCCAGGTTCAGGGAATAATGGCTCCAGGAAGTGACGAAAAGATCGTTGAAACTGATGGTTTTTACCTGCCGGGCGGTCTCCAATTCGGTCAGAACCGCCATGGCCGCCCACCTTTCCACAGAAAAAAAATGGAGCAGGTCCCCTACGGCCAAGAATTTTTCCACGGCTAGCAACGCACAGATGATCTGGCCAAAAGTCTGGCTCTCGATCACGGCCAGGATCTCGGAGATTTTTTTCAGTTTTCTCTGATTGTACTGCGACAGGATAGGCAACAGCACGCATAACATGTTCTTGGCGTTTTTAAAAGCCACTTTTTGCAGGAACCTGAGTTCAACCTGGTTCTTGAAATACACCACGAATAGATCGCCGTCTATCCTTTTGAAATTGGCTTTGACATTCTCTCCGTCCAGCTGGATCACGCCCGAAAAACTCGTCTGCAGATGATAAAACCTGACAAAATAGGCGTTGAATTTCATGTTTTTTAAAATAGAAAAGAAACTTCGCCCATCGGTAGAATGGAGATTTCCCTAGCGCCGGCAATCAGTTGACGACACTGACACTGGCCTTTTTAAAGACGAACTTGTTTTTGAAAATAGTGGCGAACGACAGGAAGGAAATATACAAATATCCGTATTGGAAAAGCATCAGGAAGGGCAGAGTCAGCCAAATGCCTTCGTTGATGCAGATGACTACGGCAACAGTGAAATAAAAACCGAGCAAGAGTTCCACCAGCGGAATCAATAATTTTTTATTGCCTTTATATTTCTTGGTGGTCCAGGTGTCATGGCTCTTTTCAATCCCGAATTTCGGCGTGCGCACGAATTCGGATTCCTTGTTGCGCAGGGCTTCCACGACCGCGAACGAATTGTTGACCGACAGCCCGATACCGAGGCCCATCAGCAGGGGCAGGTACTTGAAGGTGGTGGTCCAGTTCGTATAAAGTTCCTTCTGCGAGACGATGTAGAAAGCCGAAACCGAGGCCGTGGCCATCAGGAACAGCGGCACGTCATAGATGAACATCTGGCCCCAGTTCATGTCCCGGCGCAAGATGACCACCGGTAGGATGGAAATCGACAGCGGCACCATGAGCAGGTAGGCGATGTTGGCCGCCAGGTGGAAAAACGCCTCGATTTTCACGGTCAAGGGCAGGGGCGCCTTGAATATTTTGGGCAGGAGCTTTTTAGCCGTCTGGATCGAACCCTTGGCCCAACGGTGCTGCTGGGCTTTAAAGGCAATGATATCCACCGGCAATTCGGCCGGGACCGAATATTCGGGGAGATAAATGAACTGCCAGCCCTTCATCTGCGTCCGGTAACTCAGGTCCAGGTCCTCGGTCAGCGTGTCGTGCTGCCAGCCGCCGCCGTCGATGATAGCGGTCTTGCGCCAAATGCCGGCGGTGCCGTTGAAATTGAAGAAGCGGCCGGAACGGTTGCGGGCCGTGTGCTCGATCATGAAGTGGCCATCAAGAAAGATCGACTGCAGGTTGGTGATCAGCGAAAAATTGCGGTTCAAGTGGCTCCAGCGCACCTGCACCATGGCGACGTTGGGCGCGGTGAAGAAGTGGATGGTGTTCATCAGGAAATTCTTGTGGGGAATGAAATCGGCGTCAAAAACGGCGATGAACTCGCCCTTGGCGACCCTCATCCCTTCTTCCAGTGCCCCGGCCTTGTAACCCTTGCGGTTCTGGCGGTGCAGGTAGGAGATGTCCAGCCCCTGGTCCTTGTAGAGATTCACCCGCCGCGAGGCGATGGCGACCGTCTCATCGGTGGAATCGTCTAAAACCTGGATCTCTAGGAGCTCCTTGGGATAGTCCATCTTGACCACGGCGTCGATCAGGCGCTCGGCCACGTACATCTCGTTGTACATTGGCAGCTGGATGGTCACGCGCGGCAGCTTCTCAAATGGATGCTCAGGCTTGGGCACAGCCTTTTTATTTTTATAATACAGATAGACCATGAAATACCGGTGCGCGCCGAAAACGGCCAGCAACGAAAGCACCGCAAAATAAAGCACGACTACAAATTCGTTTAGGTTTTCCATTTTTTCCCCTCAGGTCACAACCGAAGTTAGAATTATACATCAAACGCAAATGCAATTCAAGTAGGATGGACGAGAAAGGAAAAAATCGGGGTGAGAGGATTTGAACCTCCGGCCTTTCCGACCCGAACGGAACGCGCTAGCCAGTCTGCGCTACACCCCGGATGATGTTAAAAATTATTATATCACGAAAGCGACGGCATGTGAACCCCCGGTTGCCGGACCGGGTCTGGTTGACCGATTCTTTGTTTTTAAATCACGCTTTGCTTCAAAGCCCTCGACAAGTTATAATGGCGTTTAGCGGAGGGCGCGAAATGAAGCGGGCATTGATCAGCGTTTATGAAAAGGAAAAGATAATAAAGATCGCCGGCGCCATGAACAAAGCAGGCTGGGAGATCGTCTCCACCGGCGGCACAGCCGCCTTTCTGAAGGGGAAAGGTATCCCGGTCAGCGAAGTGTCGGCAATCACGAAATTCCCGGAGATCCTAGATGGCCGGGTCAAGACCCTGCATCCGCTGATCTTCGGCCCGGTCCTGGCAAAAAAAACGGCCGGGCACTTGGAACAGTTGAAGGAGCTCGGGGCGGGCAAGATCGACCTGGTCGTCATCAACTTCTACCCTTTCGAGACCGCTTTAGCAAGCAAGTCCAACGATCTGGACGCCATGCTGGAGAACATCGATATCGGCGGCCCGTCGCTGGTCCGCGCCGCGGCTAAGAATTTCAAGGACACCATAGTTCTCATCGACGAGAATGACTATGAGCCGGTCATCGCCGCCATCGAAAACAACAGCGAAATCCCCTTTGAACTGAGAAAACTGCTGGCGCAGAAAGCCTTCGCCTACACCTCCTTCTACGATTCGCTGATCGCCTCCTTTCTCGCCATCGGCCAGGAGGGCCCTCCCGACTTCATGACCATCGGCGGCCGTCTCGAGCAAAAGCTGCGCTATGGCGAGAATCCACACCAATCGGCTTTTCTGGCGGTCGGCGATCGCCATTCCCCCTTTCATGCCATCGAGCAGCTGCACGGCAAGGAGCTTTCCTTCAACAATATCCTTGATGCCGCCATGGTCTATGAAGCGCTCAACGATTTCCAGGCGAAGGAGCATTTTGCCATCATCGTCAAGCACCAGAATCCCTGCGGCGCCGCCTGGGCCTCTGCCCAACCGCTGGCCTTTCAAGGCGCTTTCGCCGGCGACCCGCGTTCGGCCTACGGCGGCATCGTCGGCTTCAATCATTGCCTCGAAGCCGAAACAGCGGCGGCCATGGCCGATATCTTTTTCGAGGTCATTCTCGCCCCCGACTTTTCCGACGCTACCCTCAATATCCTGCGCAAGAAAAAAAACCTGCGCTTGATCAAGATGGCCGCGGGCTACAAGGAGAAGGCAGATTTCAAGACCATCCCCGGCGGCTTCGTATACCAGAGCCGGGACAACCTGTCCTTTGCCATCGAAGCTTTCGCACGCAAGGCGGGAAAGCCCCTGGGCAAGAAGGAGAAGTTCGACGTGGAATTCGGCTGGAAACTCATCAAGTACGTGAAGTCGAACGGCATCATCATCGTCAAGAACCTCCAGCTCATCGGGGTGGGCGCCGGCCAAGCCAGCCGCGTCGATGCGGTGGAATTGGCCATTCGCAAAAGCCAGTCGCCGGTTGCCGGCGCGGTCCTCCTTTCCGATGCCTTTTTCCCCTTCCCCGACTCGGTCGAGCTGGCCGGCAAGCACAAGATCGCCGTCGTGGTTGAGACCGGCGGCTCGGTCAGGGATTCCGCTGTGATCCAAACCGCCAGAAAGCTCGGCATTAAGCTCCTTTTTACCGGCATCCGTCACTTTCGCCACTGATTCCGGGCGAGTTCCGGCTCCATTGACAAAACGGGCAAATTCAAGTATTTTTGACCCATGAAACAGGCGAAAGGCATGAAGATTTCAGCGGTCATCATCACCTTCAATGAAGCGGACCGCCTCCCGGACGCCCTGACCAGCCTGCAGGGAGTAGCCGACGAGATCGTGGTAGTTGATTCAAATTCGACCGACCGCACTCCCGAGATCGCCAGGCAAGCCCGGGTGCAATTCTTTCAAAACCGCTTCGAGGATTATGGGCAGCAGAAAAATTTTGCCATGCAAAAAGCCTCCCATGACTGGATACTCAACCTCGACGCCGATGAGCGGGTTTCGCCCGAGCTGAAAAAGGCGATATTGGCATTGAAGGAAAAAGGGACGCCGGCGGATGCGAACGCCTTCGCCATAAAAAGAAAAACCTTCTATCTTGGGCGCTGGATCCGGCACTCGGGCTGGTATCCCGACCGCAAAATCCGGCTCTTCAAAAAAAATTCCGCTTCCTGGCAGGGGCGAATTCATGAACGGCTCCTGCTGACGGGTCCGGTCGTTCCCTTGGCCGGCGCCATTTTGCATTACACCTATCGCGATATCAGCGATCAGATACGCCGCCTGAATCGCTATTCCATCTTCTTAGCCGAAGAAATCATCAGGCAAAATAAAAAATTCCTGTACCCGCGCTTGCTGATCCTGCCGCCGGTGACATTCCTGCGTCATTACTTGTGGAGGCTCGGATTTCTCGACGGCTTCCCGGGTTTTGTTATCGCCACGGTCTCCTCGTGGGGAACGGCCATGAAATATTTCAAGGCCATCGCCGGAAAACGGGCGGCCAAAACCGGCTGCGGCAGTTGAAAAATACACTACCCCGCGCTATAATAAGCGCATGAGCACATCTCAAAAATGCAACCCCAATCAAACGGCTAAATGGATTCGTGTCATCGTCTCGCTGGGCGTGATCGTTACTGGGATCATCTATAAGAACTGGATCGGGCTATTGGGCATCATTACCTTGCTGAGCGCCTTCACCGGCTCCTGCCCCCTTTCCCTGCAATTTACTAGCCTGCGCGATATAAAAATTAAAAGAAATTCCTCGAGCGAGGAATAGAGAGCCCCTTTTTCGTAAACGCCATTTACTCCGTTGTCATGACCACTCGAGCGCGCAATTCATCGGGAAATTCAGCTAACAGGGAATAACCCCGCAATTTTAGTATAGCCCTCTCTTTTTCAGTTTCGTTCATCTTGTACAGCTTGAACCGCTTCCAACCGAAAATGGAGCCGAGGAGTCCGCCGCCGGCCGCTGTGAACACAGTGAGAACCAGACCCGCGGCAATGGCCGCGCTGGCAAGAATGACGATTCCCAAGGCCGAACCAAGATTATCGGCCTTTTTGGGGATAGAAAGGATGATGATACCGACCAAGCCAATGCCGATGCCTAGGCCGGCCAAGATCCCGATCCCGGCCTTGCTCTTCCTGATATAAACCCTTTCTACCCGAGGAAACGCAAAGCCAAGTAATTCGTCACTTTTTTTCTCTTTTAAAACCAGCAACTGATTATCGACGTAGAGCAGCGTTCCCCGGTATTTGCCGCTGGAACAATAAACCGTGGCCTTGTTTCCCCGCGCTTTAGTTGCAGTTCCGAATATGGTCGTGGGGAAAACCAGCAAAATCACCAGCAATACGGCGGTCCATCTCATTTTTGCCTCCTCTTCATGAATCCCGGGCTGGAGATCAATTCTATCTTGAAATTATTGTAATTGATTTTCTAGTCAATTGCCACCCCGGCCGGCTTCATGGTAGCGGCTGCCCGTGCTTTCGATTGACAATTGTACCGTTTCATGCTAAAATTATATTTTATCAATCAAATCCCAAGGAAAATAATGAACCCCGAAAAAAACTGTCGTGGTATTTTATTGCTTTTTATGGGCTTGTCGGGAATTTTCCTGGCCTGCGCCATAGTTTTGTCGGCTAAGCAATTCGAAAATCAAAGAACCATCCTATCGTTGCAGAAAACCGTCGCCACCCTCAATCATAAGATCGGCACACATCGGCAAGCTATGGCCAAAACCGATTTCTACCGTTTTCAGGAAAATATCTATCGTTTACAAACCCCCGGATTCGCGAAGATCACCGACTCGGTTTTCAAGCTGAGTCGGAAACACGGCTTCAACCCTTACCTGGTTATGGCGGTCATTTTCGTGGAAAGCCGTTTCAACCACCACGCCGTGTCTAGGGCGGGTGCCTACGGCCTGATGCAGATCAACTATGCGGTTTGGAAGGACAGGTTGAAGATCGATTTCAACAAGCTCACCCAGATCGATTACAATATCGAGCTTGGGCTCATGATCCTAAAAAGTTATTTGCAGGAAGCCTCGGGGGATATATTGCGGGCGTTGATCCTCTACAACAACGGTTACAAGCATGCCAACAGCACCTACAACGAAAAGGTCGTCGCCACCAACTTTTACAAGCACGCCAAGATCGGCTGAACCCTTCTCCTGTCCGGGGTTGTAAAAAAAAATCCACTCCAGCATAATCCGTTTATGGCGGCGGCAAAACCAATCCATGCTAATTTTCTATTAAATGCCGTCTAACCTATTTGGCGATTCCACAGGCTGGAGGCTGATATGAAAATATTCTTGGCGATATCAACGGTTACCCTGACATTGTTTCTGGCCATGGCTCTAGCCGGAGGACCTCAGCAAGAGGATTTGAAAATCATCTACAGCTTGTCCGGAAACCTGCAGAACCTGGAAAACAAGGAACTGGCCGTCACCTTTTCCGACGATATGCTCCCCCTGGGCGGGAAAAGGAACGGCAGCGCAATCATCAAGATCACGCCGGCGGTCAAGGGCGAATTCTTTTGGCGCGGCAACCGCACCCTGGCCTTCAAGCCGGAACCCCGCTTTCGTTATTCCACAACCTACACGGCAACCATCCCGGCCAAGACCAGGTCGCTGGCAGGGAAGGTACTGAAAAAGGAGCTGCGCTGGCAATGGGCCACTCCTTTGGCTTTTCCCCGCGAAATAAAAAATTCCAGTCTGGATTACGCTTCATCGTTGTCAGCGAACGAAAAATTGACTATTTCAGTCTGGGTCAACGACTCCCTAATCTTGCGCTTCGATCAGCTGGTTTCAGCCGCCAGTGCCAAAGATTCTTTCATCCTCACAGAAACAAAGAGCGGTAAACCGGTCGCGATCCGGATTTTTCAGAAAACGATCGCTGAGCTCGAAATCCGCTCTACCCGGGAGCTGCAGCGGGGGACACTCTATAAATTTATCATAAAAAAGGGCTTCTGCGGCAGCGAGGGGAGCACCGGGACCGACAGGGAATTCGCATTCACCTTCGAAACGGTGCCGCCTTTTCGCTACGCCGGACCGGCTCCGCTGGTCCTTTTCCCCGATTCGCCCAATTTTTGGCTGTATTTCTCCAACCCGTTGGCCGAATTTAACCAAAGGCTCATCAATATCTTCAAAATTTCGAAAAAAGAAAAAAAGACATTGAAGTTCCACCTCGAGCCAAGCTACCGTGGGGACGAAAATCTGATTTTGGTGATCGACGAAGAACTGTCTTCTGGCGACGCGTTGCGCGTCGAGGTCGACAGGAGCTTGACCAACATTCATGGGGAGCAACTCCCAGAAAAACTCGAGCTCGAAGCCAGGGTCTGTTCCAGCCGCTCCCCGTTCATAAGCGTCAACCTGCACGAAAAAAACCTGTCGCTGACCACAATGAGCATAAAAAGGGCTGGAGTCCGGATGTTCAAACTGGCCCCGGATTTTTACACGCGGCTGGAGGCCCGTAGTTTCGGCATTTTGCAGCAGAAAAACTTCAAAGCTGAATTTATAGAAAAGGAAATCCTGAAAAACCTGGAAAATCTGCCGGAGCAGGAGAGGAGCCAAATACTCGGGGACGAAGAACTCGGTTCTCCCCTGGGCTTTTTCGGATTTCTAGTCCAGCGCCGCGAGCCGTACAACGCCTGCCGGGATATCACCGTCGTGCACCGTCTCGCACTGGACCTGCCCGAATTGCGCGTTTTTCACCGCCGCGATATGGACATGGTCGTCAAGGCAGGCAAGGATCAAACCCTGTACTGGCTGTACGACAACCGCTCGGGCAAAGGGCTAGGACAAAGGCCTTTCTTTCTCATGCGTTCCCAGGAGACGGCCCCTTTCGGCGAATCGGGCGCAGACGGCATTCTCGTGCATGAAAAAAAACTGAACCAGGGCGATCTGGTTATCGCCAAAAACGCCGGCAACAACGACATGGCGCTGGCCCAGATCAAACTCGCGCCGCATCCGGACCGCGAAGTGCGTATCGTCGTCTTCAACGACCGCGATTTCTACAAGCCGGGCGACACCGTGCATGTTGGCGGCATCATCAAGGAATATGCTTCAGGAAAAATTTCCTCGCCTAAAACGACAACCGCTCTCCTGGAGATCATGGGGCCGGATTGGCAAAAAGTGAAAAGCGACACACTGTCACTCGATCGCCTGGGCGGCTTTCATTATGAATACAAGTCCGACCCGGACGGGAAAAAGGGGAGCTACCAGGTCCAGGTCAAAGTCATGGATACACAAACCTGGCAGGGCCAGCGCGGCATCACCATCGATTACTACCAGCCGAATACCTTCGCGTTGACGATCTCCGACATTGCCGAGTGTTACCTGTTCCAGGACGTCTTCCAGCCATCGCTCAATGGCGCCTACCTGGCCGGCAACCCCATGGCCGGTGATGGTTTCACCTACAGGCTGGCGCTGACCCCGGCCGCGGCCGGGGTGTTCACTGCCGCTGGACTGCATCGTTACGGCTTCAGCCTCGATCGCGATCTGGCGCGGAACGACATAGCACGGGAAGGGAAAGACAAGCTTGACGCGAACGGAAAATACACGCTCCACATCCCCATGAACACTTTCAAGGAGACCAATCACCTGGCTGAAATCGATTTTTCCGCAACCGGCAAATCGGCGGAGGGCAAGGAGTTCACCGCCCGGACCCGGTCGCTCCATTTTCCCGGCAACCAATTGACCGGTATACACATCGGTTACTACCAGAACGTGAAGGATCCGGTCAACGCCGAGCTGGCCCTGGTCGACTCACTAGGAAAACCAGTTTCAGGTGAGATCCGGGTTACCCTTTACCGGGAATTCTATGAGGATTACCAGCGCAGACTGGAAAAGGTAGCCGGACCCGACGACCTCTACATCGAAAAAACCAAGACTCATTCTTTCCGCGTCCCGACTGCCGGCCGCTACGTCCTGCGCTGCGACACTCCCGACGCGAGCGGTCACGTCGTCTCCACCTCGGGATATTTCTTCGCCTGGAACAGCAGCTATTCCGACCGGGACGAAGATCTCCGGATCGAATCCGAACAGGAAAAGCTGCGTGTCGGCGAAAAGCTGAAATGCTTCGTCCGTTCGCCGCGAGCGGGGCAGGCCCTGTTGACTATCGAGAGGGGAAAGGTCCTCGATTCCAGGATCGTCGAATTGCAAAAAATGACGTTACTGGAGATCCCGGTTAAAAAAGAATTTTTCCCGGCTTTTCGCGTCAGCGTGATCGCCATGCACGAGAACAATGTTTCCGAGGAAACCGCAAAGGATTTTCAGGTCATGGATGAAAGCAAGACATTACGCATCGACCTGGAAAGCCCAGACGAGATCAAGCCCGGCAGCAAGGCCACCGTGAAGATCAGAGCCTTCGATCCCCAGCAAAAAGGGGCACGGGCGAAGCTTTTCGTTTACGCCGTCGACGAGGGCAACCTCTATCTGAAAGGATACCAGACCCCCGACCCGCTCAGGCAGTTCTATTACACCAACCCGCTGCGAAATGACATTCTCAGGACCTACTATTCGAAGAACTACACGCAATGGACTTTTACGCGCCCCATGATGGACATCGACCTGCCGGGGCCGTCGATCTTCGGCGGTATCTTCGGGCCCGACAGTAACCCGATTGCCGGAGCGACCGTAACCCTCGAGGATGAGAAGCAAACCCGGCTGCAAGCGGCCATCACCAGCCCCCAAGGCTATTATTCATTCGCCGGCCTGTCCAGCGGGCGCTATGTCGTCAAGGCCGATGCCAAGGGATATCACCCATCTTTCCAAACAAACATCTATTTCAACGGCCGCGATCATCGTCCTTGCGACCTGGTGTTGATCCCGGTCATGGCTGAAAAATATCGGGACCTGTCCCAGGGGTTCGACATGGGGGAAGGCATTGTCGGTGGAGTCGAGGGCGGGGTCATGCCCTCCATGCCCATGGCTGCCGAAAAAAAAATGATGGCCCGATCCTTGAAGGGAGAGGCTGCGGCAAATGATGAAACCGAAATTTCAGGAATTCGCGTGCGCAGTGATTTCCGCGAAGTTCTTTTCTTTAAAATCGTCGAAACCGACGACGCGGGCAATGCCGCGATCGATTTTGAAAGCTCGGACCAGCTTTCGACCTACCGCATAATGGCCGTGGCCTACGGCGAGGACAGCTTCGGCAACGCCGAAAAAAAGATCCTGGTCAGCAAGGACCTGCTTATCTCCGAGGCCATGCCCGAATTCGCCCGCCAGAACGATACCTTCAGCGCCGGCGTGCAGCTCAGCAACCGCACGGAGAAAGAGCTTCAGTTCACCCTGCTGGCCAAGCCCGAAGGGATCAGTATCAACGGTGCGGACCAATTCAAGCGCATGCTGGGCCCGCGCAAGAACGATTTATGCCAATTTCAGTTTTTGGCCGACCGCGTCGGCGGGGCACGCATCGTTTTTTACGCCATCAGCGCCGCCGACAAAGACGGGCTGGAGAAGAAGCTGCCGGTGACCGACCGACGTGTCAGCGAGACCCTGCTCGATTTTGTCAGTGGCAGAAGCGTGCAGAAGATGATCGAGCCCCAGGCCGAAGGCTAGGATCAGACCGTCGCCATCAAGGCCGCTCCCTCCCTGCTTCGTCCAGCGGTAAATATAGCGAAAAAGCTTGTTTTTTATCCCTACGAATGCCTGGAACAGCGGGCCTCCAAGGTAATGCCCTTCCTGGCCCTCAGCCCGGCCCTGGTCGACCGGCTCGAGCTCGGGCTGGACGGAGAGCAGGTCCGCGAGGCCATCAACGGCTATTTGAAGATCATCCCAGAGTTCATGAGCGGGAACGGGGCTTTGTCCTATTACCGTGGCGGCCAATACACGTCAGACTACCTGACCACTTATGTCTTGTGGAGCCTGCACTTGGCTAAAACGCGAGATTACCGGGTAGACCCGCAATTGGTGCAGAAGCTGGCGGGTTACCTGCAGCGGGCTAGTCTGGACAAAACGACAGACTGTTTCTATCAATTCGTTCTCAGCCTGAGCAAGGAGGCCGATTACAAGAAATTGAAAGCGCTGGCCGCCGATCGTCTAAGTATGTCCCTGTCAGGCAAGGTCTTTCTTTACCGCGCCCTGCACAACCAGGGATTGGCGAAAGACCTTTTACCCTCCATGTTGAACGAATTCAACAACAGCCTGCAGGTCGAGGCCGATTTTGCCTATTTCGACGCCGGGGAATTCATCTACAACCGCGACTATCCGTTCTATTCATCGCGCTTCGCCACGGCCATGCTTCTGCAGGCGGTCCTGGAAGTTGAGGGGGACCATATGCTGGCCGCGCGGATCATTAACTGGCTCCTCGAGAGCAAGCTCAATTGCTGGAACACGACCCAGACCAATTTCTGGATACTCAGCGCCATGGATGCCTACCTGGAAAAAGTGGAGAAGACGACGGCCCGCAAGGCCGAGATAGTCCTGCTGGGCGAGAAGGTTGCCAAGGAATTTGCCAACGTCCGCGATACCCTCCAGGTCCAGAAAAAAATTGAAGGGAAAGAGGAGCCGGTCGAAGTCTTGGTCAACGCCGACCAGCCGGTCTACGTCACCAGCGAGTTGACCTGGAAGCTGGCCAGGGCCGGAAAGAAAAACCTCGGCATTGACATCGAACGGAACGTCTACAACGAGAAAGGGCTAGCCATCGACAAGTTCCAGCGCGGAGAGGTCTACCAGGTGGAATTGCTGATCAAGGCCGACAAGGAGGTCCCCTACGGCGTGATCGACGAGCCTTTGGCCGCCGGCTTCGAACTCCTGCGTCAGGATATCGCCACCACCCGGTCGCTGAAGGAATTCAATAGCAAGCACAACAACATCTATCGCACGCCCTGGGTGCGCCAGGAAAACTCAGCCGACCGCCTGGTGTTCTATACCTATTCATTGTTTGGGCAGATGCGTATCGTCTATTTCATCAAAGCCATGTACAGTGGCCGCTTCACCTGGATGCCGGCAATCGCCCAGGGAATGTACCATCCGCAATACTTCGGCAGGACCGCGATCCAGACGATTGAAGTCAGGGAGTAAAAAAGGGCGCAAGTTTTTTGCAGAGAGCCGGGTCCGGAGTCTTGCCACTGGTTTCGGCGAGCAGCGCGCCGCTAACGCCGGCAAGGACAAAGGGGATGACGAAGGCCTGGTGCAGCAGCCAGGAGATGATCGCGGCCAGGGCTATCCCAATCCAAATCGGGACGCCGGCACTGCTGAAAATAAACCAGTTGGGCAGCGCGAGGCAGAAGAAGAGAAGCGCCAGGCCAGCGGCAGAGAGCCATAGCCAGCTTTGCGCCAGGCGCCGGCTTTCAGCTCCATGCCCGGAAAAAAGAGCCAGCCCCTCCCGGACCGAAAGCGTGATGTCCGGCCCGCCCCGGGAAAAAGCCAGGACCAGGACGGCCTGGCCGATGAGCCCGTCGGCCAGCCAATCCAGGAGAAGCCGCA
>JAPKZM010000160.1 GCA_026393775.1 Candidatus Aminicenantota bacterium | reverse complement strand
CCTGGAATGCGTGCGCCTGGCCCCGTCGGCTTCCAACAGGCAGCCCTGGCGCATCCTCCAGCAAGACGGTGCCTTTCATTTTTTCCTGAGCCGCGACAAGGCCTACAGCGCCATGATGCCCCACGTCGACCTGCAGCGCATTGATCTGGGCATCGCCATGTGCCACTTTCAGCTGTCGGCGGCCGAGCTTGGGCTCGCCGGCGGCTGGCAGGATGAGGATCCCCGGTTGCCGGCGACCCCGGCGAATTATGAATATATCGTTTCGTTCGTGATAGATTAGGAAAAAGTCGTACTGCTAACCACATCCACAGCGAACAAAAAATGCATCCCCCCAAGGTGGCAGACTGCACCGATCATCCGCCTATCCTGGCGGATTTGATCGGTCTGTGCTGCCCTCGGCCCCAACAAGGCCACCCTTTCCGGGCATAGTGAAGCCGATCGAAAAAATCCATAAGGCTGAAGCCGGTCTCCGGGAGTGTTGACAGCACCAATCATCCGCCGACCATGGTGGATATGATTGGTCTGTCACTTGTTGACAGCAAGGGGGAGAATGCTATACAATCAAAGGGCGTGGTGAGTGTAGCTCAATGGTAGAGTATCGGACTGTGGATCCGATCGCTGCGGGTTCAAATCCCGTCACTCACCCCAGTTTTCATTTCGACCGTAAAAGGCTCCCCAATCCCATTCATGCTTGATTGTTATTCTTTATTACTGAGTTTCTATGGTGCCGGTGTGTGAGATGGTGGCCGCTGATGCGGAGATACGGCCTAAATTTATTGATGGCGGCGCAATTTATTCGTCAGGCGCCGTCGGAGACCAGCCAGAAAAAAACTTGCTTTCTCGAATCGCTTGGCTGCGTAACCGGATTCCATTTGTACTATCGACGGCATTTTCTCGAATACGAGGATAGAACCCGCCTGCCGGTCCGCGATGACCCGCCAAAGATCGGGACGGGAAAGAATCTTCGCGTATACTGCCCGACCAACCGGACCAAGAACTTTTCCACCCATAGCCGGGTAGTCGTGAAATGCCATGAAGCCTCCGGGGAGAATCTTGTCGGCCCAGGACTCAATGTCTTCGCACACGCCCTTGTAGCTGTGATCGCCGTCAATCCAGAGCAGTTCGATCGGATCAGACCATGAAGCCGCGACTTCACGTGATGAACGAACGATTCGATTGACAAACACCGTGACGTTTGCCCGCGACAAGTTTGTCTCGATTTCAGCATGTTCGACGATGTCTATCGTGCTGATCGGTGCTCCCCTTCGAGTTTGTTGGGCGTAGGCCAGTGCGATGGTGGACTTTCCTGCATCCGTACCGATTTCAACAATGGCTCCCTTCCCAGTGCACCTCAGGCAAAGGTCATAGAGGAATCTTGGCTGCGGTCCTCCGCAAGTGTTCTCAGGGATGGCATCGATAATCTCGAGGATCTTTTGGAGAGATCTTATAGTGCACATGGGGCTACTGGCATTTTGGCTGGGCATCTCTTTCTCCAAAGGGTTGGGCCTGCTTGATAGCGGGTCGATTATAGACAAGGAAATCAGCATGACTCATTAACAATGTTTACTGATGAATTTGGAAAAAGTCAAGTTGATCGTGATGACATGACCGGATTCATTGGCAGCAAACAAATGCAGCCCACCCTGAATCGATAGGCATATTCGTCAAAGTACCAGCGGCCATTTCTTTTTGATCGCGGCCAGGTCTTTTTCCTTGGCGATGTAGCTCTCCACATAGCCGCACTGGCCGCAGACGAAATTGTCGAGTGCAGCTCTTCGCAAAAATGAAACCGGGATACAGTTGCTCTCGTGCATTCCCGATTTATTTGCCACAGAGCTGCCGCTGTAGATTTCTTTTCCCCCGCAGCGGGGGCAAACGCCTTTTTTCATGTTTCCTCCTTGATGGGGGGCGGCGGCTCGGCCTGAGGAGCCGTTGCCGGCGCTTTTTTACGGCGCCGGTTGATGGCTTCGTTGAGAATGGATTCGATCTGGCCGTTGACACTGCGAAAATCGTCGGCGGCCCAGCGCTCCAATTCTTCCCACATCTCCTGGCTGAGGCGCAGCAGGAATGATTTTTTTGCGGACATGACCGGGCAGTCGCTGAATTATTTGTACAATGTGCCGGTATTGATCACCGGCTGAGCCTCGGCCTCACCGCACAGCACGACCAGCAGGTTGCTGACCATGGCTGCTTTGCGGTCTTCATCCAGCTCGACTACTTTCTTGGTTTTCAGGTCTTCCAGAGCCATCTCGACCATGGAAACGGCGCCATGGACGATCTTGCGGCGGGCGGCGATGATGGCTTCGGCCATTTGGCGGCGCAGCATGGCGTTGGCGATTTCCGGTGCGTAGGCCAGGTGGGTGAGCCGGGTTTCATCCACTTGCACCCCGGCTTTGGCCAGCCGGTCTTGAAGTTCCTTTCTCAAAACTTGGGCCACTTCGTCCATGCCGCTGCGCAAGGTCACTTCCTCTTCTTCACCGTGATCGTAGGGGTAGCAGTTGGCCAGGTGGCGCAGGGCGGCGTCGCTCTGGATCTTGACGTAATGCTCGTAGTGGTCGACGTCGAAAAGGGCGTGGGCGGTGTCCACGACCCGCCAGACGACGACAGCTGCAATTTCAATGGGATTTCCGCGCTTGTCGTTGACCTTCAGCTTTTCGATCTCGAAGTTGCGTATGCGCTGGGAAACCGTGTACTTGCCGCGCGGTTGGGCCAGCTGCAGGGGGTTGGTCCAGTGAAAGCCGTCGCTGCGGATCGTCCCCTTGTACTTGCCGAAAAGGACCAGCACCTTGGCCTCGTTCGGCTGAAGTGTGAAGTAGCCCGGGGGTAGGATGACGGCGACAACGATCAGCAATGCGAGGATCGGGATAATCTGAGGGGCGGACCAGCGGACGGTGTTGACCCCAGAGATGAAGATCAAAAGAATGGCGGCTACCAGCAGCGCATGGAGAGCGGCGACTGCCCATCCCTTGAATGACCTTCCTTGTGTTTCTTTTGTCATGTGAACCTCCTACATTAAATGAATATCATTTTGATATCATAAATATAGCATCGAATTTCTCGCTTGTCAACAAAAAAAATTTGAAATGGGAATTGATAGTTTTAACTGTAAACAATTTACCCATTTTTATTTACAATTTTTTTGTCGAACAAGTTGAAAATCAGAAAAAGCAATGGTAAAACCCTAGATTGGAAAGCGTCGGCGGCAGTTTACCGGAAAATTTTTTCAGCCGTTGCTGTTCACAGTGGTTGGCACGCGATTTGCTACTAAATTTCGGATTGGACCCCTTGTCGATCTTCGGCAAGAACGATTATGACAAAAAGAAAAGAGAAAAGAATAAACAAAAGCCTGCTGGTCAATATCAGCCAGAATGGTTTTGAGCGCATGGGGGTCACCGTCAATATCTCGCGCCGGGGAATGTTGATCGCCACAACCGAGATATTTCCCGTGCAAAGTGAGTTCAAAATTCTCCTGGCCGCGGCCGACGACATATATTCCCTCACCGGCTTGGTGGTCTGGAATACGGATAGGATGAGCCCCCCGGGGGAGAATGTGCCGGCCGGATTGGGCGTTAGAATAAAGAGATCCGACCGGGGCTACGCGCGTTTCATCAGGACCACGGCCAGTCACCCGTTACTGCCCCCCGGGGAACGCGTTGAAAAAACCGTTTCCTGATCGCCGCGTCCACGACTAATTTCCCCTTGCTTTTCATCTCCCGGATTCCGTTAATGGTAATTTTTGACATTGCTGTCCATTTCTTTTAGAATTTCCCGATGGCAAAACGTAACGTCGCGGCAATGGACATTACTGGATGAAGATGCAAAAAATATGGCTTTTCTTTGCCGGCATTCTCCGCCAGTCGAATAAAATCAAAATCAGGCTGCCTGCATTATGCTTGCTGGGGCTGGTAATTTTTAATTTCTATTTGTCCCTGAAAGAAATTTCGTTCATTAAGGACGAAAATCAATTTTTGCGCATGGATGCCCGGGAATATGTCTCCATGGCGAACAATCTTTATGAGGGCAAGGGATACCGGGTCAGCGTCGGGATTTGTGTCACGCCTGGCGGGACGGCTTTTCGCACTCCCGGATACCCTGTTTTTTTAATGCTCTTCCGCTGGCTGTATGGAAAAGACAAGTGCCTCATGGCCGTTATCCTCTATCAGAACCTTTTTTTCTGCCTGCTGCCATTGATTTTCTATTGGTTGACCTTCCACGTTTCCCGTTCGCGAGAACTGGCATTGTTTTCCGCTTTTCTATGCACGTTTTTCGAACCGCTGCGGGTCATGGCCAACATCATTCATCCCGAATTTTTGGCGTTTTTTCTCTTGCTCATCGCCTTGCTTGCCCTTTTTTCTTATCTGGCCAAGAGACAAACATACAAGCTGCTGGCCTTTTCTCTTTTTCTCGCCTCGGCCATCATGGTCAAGCAGAACCTGTTGCTGATCATTCTGATTTTTCTTTTCCCGCTGCCGCTGATGTTGAAGAGGAAGGAATATGTCATCGCGCTCCTATTCCCGACACTGATTTTTTCAGCCTGGATCATCCGCAACAAGGTTGTCCTGGGTGAGTTTCCTGTGTTTTCGACCATCACCGGCTACAATTTCTACGTGGCCAACAATCCCGCCGTTCGCATGGACCTGAATAATATCATGGATTACAAAAACATCATGAATGACCTATTGAAGCAGGGCATGAGCGAGGTCGAGGCGGATCGCTGGCTGTGGAAGAAGGGCATTGTTTTTTTTCGGGAGAATAGTTTCCATTGGCATCTAGTCAGGATGAAGGAGCGCATCAATGCCGCGTTCAGGGACTACTACCCGGCGGCGAAAAACAGCATCTTCTACTGGCTCCTGCCTTTTGTTTTCCTGATGAAAAAGCGCCGCCGGGCCTTTGCCGTCCTGATCGTTCTCCAATTAGTCTTGGCGCTCTTCATCTATCGGCTGCGATTTTCCATCTATGACCTGAGCATCGCCGCGGTTTTGGACATCGCCGCTTTAACTTTCTTTGGCTTGGGCTCATTGCTGATCCTGGCTTGGAAAAAGAACCTAAAAGCGTTGCTCGTACTGCTGATGTATCTGCTGATCATGCTGCCAATGGTGCTGCTGGTCCCTTCCGACAGGCATAAGGTCATCTGTGATGCTTTTTTGATCGTCGGCTACGCCCTGGCGCCGATGGTTTTGAAGGAACTATTCGCCGCCCCCTTTCCCGAATTCAAAACAGAAAATTAAGCACTATCCCCGCCATGCCGGCCAGCTGCTTCATGCTAAAGCTCGCTTCATGGCAGTTGACATATCGCCCCCTTTTGCGCAAAATAGGATCGCCGAAAAACGGGCAAATTGTTTTGCCATCGGCCCCAGGCGGGGTTGATGCCTGATTTTGGTTGTTGCTGCGGTCAACGGCAAGGAGCTTTTGGATGAGCTTGGGCAATTGGCTCTCGCGCTTGGAGAAAAAAAATCCCCGTTTCTGGTGCGGCTGCGTACTGGCCCTGATTTTTCTGCTGTACATTCCCGCCCTGAGCAACTATCTCATGGGCGATGATTTCGAATGGCTGGACAGCGCCTACCGGGGTTGGCAACAACCCGGCCAGCTTTTGGAGAAAATCAACAATTTTTTCCGGCCCATGGTCAAGTTCTCCTACCTGCTGAATTACACCCTCTTCGGCACCCAAGTTTTTTATTACAATTTGTTCACCGTCCTCCTGCACCTGGCCAATCTCTGGCTTTTATTCTTGTTGGCCCTCCGTCTCTTCAGGCGAACCCTGCCTTCCATTCTGCTCGTTCTCGCCTTTGGCGTGTCCGCCTATTACAGTGAAGTCACTTTATGGGCTGCCGGGCGTCCCGATTCGCTGATGATGCTGTTCGTCCTCGCTGCCCTGTTGTTCTTGGCGCGCAGCGCTTCCGCCGCAAGGGGAATGCCATTGGGCAAACACCTGCTCCTGCTGCTGCTGGCCGGCGGCGCCCTGGCAGCGAAGGAGACGTGGATCGTTTTGCCGTTTCTCGCTATGGCCATGCTATGGCTGGTCATGGAGATCCCATTGAAACGGGCATTCGCTCATACGCTCGGCCTGTTCATCCTCCTGGGGCTCTACCTGCTGATTTTTGTGGGCCTCCCCATACTCAGGGGCAATGCCGCCTTCACCGCCTACGGCAGGGCCGGGTTGAAAACGATGGCCGATAAAGCTGCCTTCCTCGTCTATAAATACATGGGCCTGGGCGAACAATATGAGGGCGGCCGACTGCAGCTTGTCCTGCTGGCGCTGTTGCTGGCGGCGATGCTGTTCACCTTCGTGCGCCGCCGAAACCGTCCTGCTCTTTTCGGCATGTTCTGGATGCTGCTGGGCATCGGCATCTCGTTGCCGGTTTACTACGCCGCGGCCCGATACAATTATTTTCCCCTGCCGGGTTTCTGGATCATGATCGTCGCCTTTGTTGCCGTTGAATACCGGGCCTTCGCGCAAAGGCATGCGGAAAAGCGCCGGCTGGCAATGGTCCTCATCGCTTTGCCGCTGATTTTTTTCCTGACCCAGCAAGCGATCATGCTGCATTGGGAAATAGAGGATTACCGGCTGCGCGGGGATCTGCATCGCCAGGTGGCCGCGATGTACGCCCAGGTCAAGGGAGAAATCGCGCCCGACCGGCCCATCATTTTCGTTGACTTGGGGAAGCGGCGGGCGGTGTTCGAGCTGGCCGACGCGGTCAAAGGCTACAAGAAAATCCTGTTCGTCCGTGACCGGGCGATCTGGCAGGAGGTGTTCCTGTCGCCGCTGGCCAATTTTTTAGGTGAGCCGTTCTCGCGGCTGATGGCCCCGGCGAGGAAGGAAGAACTTTTACCGGCCTTGAAGGGACAGGCGACCACGCTGGTCTTCACTGACCGGGGATTCGTCCTGGCCGCGGGAGTGGACATGCAAAGCAAGATTCTGGCTTTCTATGCCCGCTATGGAGAACTGCCATACAAGGTGCAGGTGCTGCGGATGCGGGCAACGGGGGAAAAAACGTGAGAATTGCCCAGGCCGTCACCTTCATCGCCTACCAGGTGCTGGAAAAGACCTTGATCATCATCCCCACCTACAACGAGCGCGAAAACATTGCCGAACTGCTCAAGCAGATCGGCGAGATCGTTCCCGGCGCCCATGTCGTCGTCGTGGACGACCGCTCTCCAGACGGCACCGGCGAGGTGGTGCGCTCGTGCCGCGGCGTCGGAGAGACGATTACGCTGATCGAGCGCAGCGGAGAACGCGGGCTGGGCAATGCTTACCGCGACGGGCTGCGCTTTGGGCTGGACCACGGCTATGAAGTGCTGGTCACCATGGATGCCGATTTTTCGCACAATCCTCTCCACTTGCCGGCCGTGCTCGAGGCCAGCCGGGACAACGATGTCGTGATCGGTTCCCGTTATATCCGCGACGGCGGTACCATCAACTGGCGGATCCGCCGGATCCTGCTCAGCTGGCTGGCCAACCGTTTTGCCCGCTTTATCCTGAAGCTGAAAGGGGCCGATCTGACCTCCGGCTTCCGCGCCTACAGGCGCACGATACTGGAAGAGATCAAGCCGGAGAAAGTTCGCTCGAACGGCTATTCGTTCCTGGTGGAGACAATCTTTCGCGCCCAGAGGAAAAATGCCCGCGTGACCGAAGTGCCCATCATCTTTTTCGACCGCACCATGGGGACATCCAAAATTTCGCGCCGTGAGATCTTCAAGAGCATATTTACCCTGCTGCGGCTCCGCTGCAGCCGCTTCCGGGAATAGCATGGAAAGCGGCGGGCCGGAGTGGATCCAGGTGAACTGCCCCCTGTGCGGCAGCCCCGATTCCCGCCTCCGCTATCCCGCCAGCAAAGGGAAAGGGGAGGCCATGACCGCCGAGCGCTTCCGCTGCACCTCGACCTCCCTTTCCCGGCACGGCGACATCGTCCAGTGCAACCGTTGCCGTTTGTTGTTCAGCAACCCCCAGCTGCATCCGGGGCAGGTGCTGGATATCTATCGCGCGGTCGAGGATCCACTTTACCAGGAGGAAGCAGCGGCGCGGGAGCGGACCTTCGCCCGCTCGCTGCTCCAGCTGCATGACCTGGCGAAGCCTCCGGGCAGGCTCCTGGACGTGGGCTGCTATACTGGCGTATTCATGAAAACGGCCGCGGCCGCCGGCTGGAAGGTGACCGGTGTTGAATTGAGCGCCTGGGCAGCGGCCATCGCCCAAAAGGAGAGCCTTGGTCCGGTGCATGCATCGGCGTTGGAGGATGCCGGCCTGGAGGCGGCGAGCTTTGATGTGATCACCCTCTGGGACGTACTGGAGCACCTGAGCCGTCCGGTCGCCATGCTGGAAAATGTCCGGCGGCTGCTCAAACCAGGCGGGATCGTCGCCGTCAGCACCCACCGGGTCGACAGCTTCGCCGCGCGGATTTTGGGCGGCCGTTATCCCTTTTTCATGGACATGCACCTGGTCCATTTTTCCAAGCCGAGCCTGGAGCGCATGCTGGTGGCCTGCGGCTTCGAGGTCCTGGCTTGCCGGCGCCACGAGCGCGTTCTCCGGCTCGGTTATTTCCTGGACCGCCTGGAGGCGCGGGCGCGTTTTTTGCCCTTGCGGAAACTTTTCGCCTGGCTGGCGCGGCGCAGATTCTTACGCGAGCGCTTCATCGCCATAGGCTTCCTCGGTCTGGCCAATGTTTTCGCCAGGAAGATCTGACTTTCATCAATGCCCCTCCCATCGGCCGCCTAGCCGCTCCCTGAGGGGCGGTCCTTTACAGGTACGGCGATTTCATATAAAATATCCGTTCCAGCGCGGTTTTCAAAAGGAACGGTCCATGAACAGAAAAAAAAGCTATAGCAGCATCGTTGATTGCATCGGCAGCACGCCGCTGGTCAAACTGAATCACGTGGCCGGTGACATTCCCGGCGAGGTTTTCGCCAAACTGGAATTCCTGAATCCCATGGGCAGCAGCAAGGACCGTATCGCCCGCCACATGATCGAAAAGGCCGAGAAAGAGGGGAAGATAAAAAAAGGCGACCTGATCATCGAAAATTCCTCGGGCAACACCGCCCTGGGCCTGGCCCTGATCGCCATCCAGAAAGGCTACCGGCTGAAAGTAGTCGTTCGCGACCGCATCAGCAGGGAAAAACTCGACCAGCTGAAGGCCCTGGGCGTCGAGATCCACATGGTGGACAGCACCCTGCCGCCCGAGTCGCCCGACAGCTACAACAACATCACACCGCGTCTGGCCCGCGAAACGCTAAACTGCTTTTTCCCCGACCAGCACAACAACCGCGACAACAATGAAGCCCATTATCTGGGCACCGGCCCGGAGATCTGGGAGCAGATGAACGGCAGGATCGACTATTTCGTCGCCGGGATCGGCACCGGCGGCACGATCGGCGGCACTGCCCGCTTCCTCAAGGAAAAGGACAAAAACATCAGGGTCATTGCCGTGGACCCCGTCGGCTCCGTTTTTTACGACAATTTTCATCAGCGCAAAAACGCGAAATCGGCCCCCTATCTGCTGGAGGGGCTGGGTGATGAATTCATGATCCGCTGCGCCGACTTCAGCGTGATCGATGAAATGTTCCAGGTGACCGACAAGGAGGCCTTCCTGGCCGCCCGCGAACTGGCACGGCGCGAGGGGATCCTGGCCGGGGGGTCCAGCGGAGCGGCCCTGTGGGGGGTGCGCCAGCTGGCCAAAAGACTGGAACATCCGGCCCGCATCGTCACGGTATTCCCCGACGGCGCTTCCCGCTACCTGAGCACGATTTACAACGACGAGTGGCTAAAAGACAAAGGCATCATCTAGCCGTAAGCCTGTTTCCCCTGAGCGCCCCCGCTGCGCGCTTGCAAGAAAAAAGGAACTTTTTTGTTTGCTTTTCGTATACTATCCTTAACCCCGGAGGCATGACGATGAAAAAAATATTTTTCTTGGCATTGGTACTTTTATGGATAAGTTGGCCGGGCTTGGCACAGGATAAAGATGTCCAGTCCATGACCCTTGACGAGGTCATCAACCAGGCTTTGAAGAACAACCTCGACCTGCAGATAGAGATGACCAATCCGGATATCGCCCGGGCGCTGTGGAGCAAGAGCACCTCCATTTTCATTCCGACCCTTGCGGTCGATTTCAGCCGCGGCTCGACCACGACCCCCAGCTCCAGCATTTTCACCGGCGCCGACATTGAAAAGGCCGATTCGGGATCACTGGCCTTCACCCTTTCGCAAAACCTGCTCTTGGGCGGCAGCCTGAGCGTGGACCTGCAAAATTCGCGTAATTCGACCAACTCGCGCTACAGCCAGATCAATCCCCGCTACAATTCGCAGCTCACCTTCAGCCTGAACCAGCCCTTGCTGAAAAATTTCGGGCTGACGGCCACCAAACGGAGCATCATCATCGCCCGCAACAACAAAGACAGATCGCTTTTCGCCCTGAAGCAGGCGGTGATCGACCTGATCTACCAGACCGAGGAGGCCTATTGGAACCTGGTCTATTCGCACCGCAACCTTGCCGTCAAGGAAAAATCGCTGCAGCTGGCCAAGGACCTGCTCAAGCAGAACGAAGTCCAGGTCAGGGTCGGTGTGTCCGCCCCCATGGACATCCTCACCGCCCAGGCCGAAGTGGCCGCCCGCGAAAGCGAGACGTTGCAGGCCCGCAGCCAGATCCAGACCTATGAGGAAAACCTGCGCCGTATTTTGAACATCAGCCGCATGCCCGAGGCCATCGTTCCGCAGGACGAGCCGCTGTTCAGTCCGATCGAGGTCGATTTCAACGGCTTTTTAGAGCAAGCGCTCGAAAAAAGGCCCGACATCGAGCAAGTGCGGCTTGACTTGAAGAGCAAAAACATCGAGGTCCGCTACTATCGCAACCAGCTGCTTCCCAACCTGCAGCTGACCGCCGCCTATTATACGAAGGGATTGAGCGGCACTCCGCAGGACGTGGATTTCAGCCTCCTGCCGGTTGATGCCGCGGCCGGCGCCATCGGCGGGGGTATGAGCGATTCGCTGCGCGATGCGCTGAAGGGCCTCTATCGCAATTATTCGTTCGGCCTGCAGCTGTCCATCCCGCTTTTTAACGCCTCGGGGCGCGCCGACCTGAGCCAGGCCCGCCTGAACCTGGAGCAGTCGCTGCTGACCCTCAAGAAGACCGAGAGCACGATCTATTCCGAGGTCAAGCAGATCATCATGGATCTGGAGACCAACGCCAAGATTGTCGAGGCCAACCGTATTTCCCGGGAATTGGCCGACCAGAAACTGGCCGCGGAACAGAAAAAACTAGCGGTCGGCCTATCGACCAATTACCTGGTCTTGCAGTACCAGCGTGATTTTTCCAACACCCAGATTGCCGAATTGAAATCGCTGATCGATTACAGCCTGGCCCTTTCCCGGGTCAACAAGGTGCTGGGTATTACCCTGGAAAAACACCATATCCAATTTGCTGATTTTTTGACGAAAAACTGATCGCGGCCGGCTTTTTTAGCGGGATGGTTTACAAGGGAATTCTTTTCTGCTAAAATAGGTTCTAAATTCGTTTGAAGCAAAGGAGGATATTTTGAGCGTTAGCAAGGAAACCAAGCAGAAACTGATCGGTCGCTTTCAGATAAACGACAAGGATACGGGTTCATCGGAAGTCCAGGTGGCGGTTCTGACCGAAAGGATCCGGCATTTGACCGAGCATTTCAAAACCCACAAAAAAGACAACCATTCCCGCAAAGGATTGTTGACGATGGTTTCGACCCGGAAGAAATTGTTTAATTATTTGCGCAGAACCAACTATGACAAATATTTAAAAGTAATCCAGGAACTTGAGCTGAGAAAGTAAATATATTCAGGAGAGATAGAT
>JAPKZM010000182.1 GCA_026393775.1 Candidatus Aminicenantota bacterium | reverse complement strand
GGTGGTCAAGCTTGACGACCTGCTGCTCAGGGCCAATCCCAAATACAATATACCCATCTTCCCCGGCGATATCATCAATGTTCCCGGCAATCAGTATCTTGATATCTATGTCTTCGGCCAGGTGAAAAACCCCGGCGCCGTGCGCATGAAAAAAGGCTCGGACGACGTGACCCTGCTGCGCGCCATCGCCCAGGCCGGAGGTTTCAGCGACCGTGCCCGCCGCGGCAAAGTGCTGATCACGCGTACCGAGGACGGCACCGAGAAGAAGATCCACGTTGACGTCAAGGATATCCTGAGCGGCGGCCGCAAGGATTTCGTGCTGCAAGCCTTTGACGTGATTTTTGTTCCCGAAAGCATCCTGTAGGAGGATTGAAATAAACATGGCCAGCATGACGGACAACCAGGACCTGCTGTTGGAAGAAGGGACCCAGTTCCACGAGATCTGGGAGTTGATCAAGAAAAGGCGCATGATCGTCTACTATTTCGCCGGCTTCGTGCTGCTGGCCGCCCTGATCCGCGTCCAGCTGCAGACCCCGATGTACATGGCGCGCGGCACCCTGCTCATCGAAAAGGAGGGGCGCAACCAGATGAACCTCCTCAACCAGTATTATGACAGCTACGACTTCATGAACGAGTACCTCAACACGCAGCAGCAGGTCCTGACCAGCCGCACCCTGGCCCGCAAGGTCATCAGCGAACTGAGACGCATGCCCGGCCAGGAAAACGTGGGCGCCGTTCGCCAGGGGCCGCTGCAGCAGATCCTGCAGGGCGGGAAAAAGGATGCCAACCCCGATGCCGAAGTCGACATGGCCGTCTCCTCTTTCCTGGGCAGCCTGGGAGTGGCCAACCTCAAGGAGACGCGCCTGCTGAATGTCACCTTTGTCTCCCCCGACCCCAAGCAGGCCGCCCGCAGCATCAACACCCTTTTCGACAAGTTCATCGAGTTCAACCTGGAGATGAAGAACGAGTCGAGCCGCCAGGCCTCCGAGTTCCTCACCGCCCAGATCGAGGACATGCGCCGCTCGCTGGCGCAAAAAGAGCAGGAGCTGCAGGAGTACGGCAAGCGCAAGGAATTGTATTATGTCCAGGGCCAGGACAGCACGGTGGTCCAGAAGCTCTCCGACCTCAACGGCGCCTATACCACCGCCCAGATCGAGCGCGTCAACCGCGAGGCCACCTTTCGCGAGCTCAAGGGTACGGCCATTGACAACTATTCCGACGTGCGCGGCAGCACGCTGATCACCGGCCTGAAACAGGAATATTCGGCCAAGGAATCGGAATACAAGCGCAAGTCGCAGATCTTCCAGGACTCCTATCCCGAAATGCAGCGCTTGAAGTCGCAGCTGGAAGGTTTGCAGAAGCGCATCAACGAGGAGACCGTCGATGTCGCCCGCAAGGCGCTCAACCAGGCCGAGACCGAGTACCAGGCGGCGCTGAAGAAGGAGAACTATTTGCAGGAGATGCTCAACCAGCAGAAGGGGAGCGTGGTCTCCTCCAACGCCAATGCCATCTACTACAACAGCCTGAAGATCGAGGTGGAGAACATGCGCAACCTGCTCGACTTTCTCACCCGCAAGCAGAAGGAGTCGATGCTCAGCTCGCGCCTGGAGGGGCTGCAGACCAGCAACATCAAGATCGTCGACCGCGCCGAGGTCCCGCAAGGCGCATTTTCGCCCAACAAGCAGCGCACCCTGCTGCTGGCCCTGATGCTGGGCATCGGCGGCGGCATCTTCCTCATCTTCGCCCTCAACTATCTCGACAACACGGTAAAGTCGCCCGAGGAGGTGGAGAAGCTGCTGCGCTTGCCCGCCCTGGGTTTCATCCCGGCGGTCGGCGCCAAAGCCAGCCAATCCTATTACAGCCACTACTATTCCGACCGCAAGAAGCAGCAGAGCGAGCAAAAGATAAAGACCGTCGAGCTGGTCAACCTCAAGGAGCCGGAGTCGACCTTTGCCGAGCACTATCGCAACATCCGCACCTCGCTCCTCCTCTCCACCCCAGACCAGCCGCCCAAGGTGTTCGTGGTTACCTCGGCGTTGCCGCAGGAAGGCAAGACCGTGACCGACATCAACCTGGCCGTGGCCTTCACCCAGCTGGGCAAAAAAGTACTGATCCTCGACAGCGACCTGCGCCGGCCGCGCGTGCACAAGATCTTCCGCATCAAGAACACGGCCGGCATCACCTCATTCCTCGTCGGCCGCAGCCGCATCGAGGACATCATCTACCGCTACCCGGGCGAACCCAACCTGCACGTCATTCCTTCCGGGCCGATCCCGCCAAACCCGGTGGAGCTGATCATCTCCAGGGGGATGAAGGAGATGATGGCCAGTTTGCGCCAGCACTACGATTTCATCTTCATTGACGCCCCGCCGCTGATGGGCATCCAGGACGCCATCCTGCTCGGCGAGCATGCCGATGGCCTGCTGCTGGTCGCCTGGGGCGGCAAGACCCCGCGCAAGGTCATTGAAAAGGCCAAGGCCGAGATCGAGAAATTCAACATCAAGCTCTTCGGCGTGATCCTGAACAAGGTCAACATGCGCCGCTTCGCGTACGCCTATTCCTCTTATAACTACAAGTACGGTGTTTACCGCGAGGAGGCCGAAAGCCGGGGCGAATCATGATCGACCTGCACGGCCATTACCTGCCCGAAGTCGACGACGGCGCCGGAAGTCTGGAAACGTCGCTGGCCATGCTGCGCCACGCCCGGGCCGACGGCATCGCTACGGTGGTGGCCACGCCGCATGCCTGCTCGGCCCTGTGCACGATCAAGGGCTTCGCCGCCCTGCGCGCGAGCCGGGATAAATGGCTGAAAACGGTAGAAAGCAGCGGCCTCGCGCTGCGGGTCGTTTGCGGGGCGGAGGTTTACTTTACTTCGGAGCTCCTGACTCTTCTCAAGGACAACCGCGACCTGCTGACCATCAACAACGGTTCCTATTTTCTCCTGGAATTTCCCGGCGAATATATTTACGCCCACAGCAAGGACTTCATTTTCAAGGTCCTGACCGAGGGTTTCATCCCCATCATCTCCCACGCCGAACGCAACGCCGAGATCCAGCGCTCTCCGGCTATGCTGCGCGAGCTGGTCAAGGTCGGCGCCTTGTGTCAGGTCAATGCCGGCAGCCTGCGCGGCGATTTCGGCAACACGGCGCGGCGCAGCGCCTACGAGCTCATCCAGGCCAACCTGGTCCACGTCATCGCTTCCGACGCCCACGACCTTCAAAGCCGGAAACCCGAGCTCTCTTTTGTTCCGGCGCTGCTGCCC
>JAPKZM010000108.1 GCA_026393775.1 Candidatus Aminicenantota bacterium | reverse complement strand
ATCGATTCTTTGCAGGGGAGGAAAAAAGTGACGAAACAAAAATGGGTATTCCTGGGAACATTTATTTGCCTGGCGGCACTTCTGTCGCTGGGCGGCTGCAGCCGGCAAAGCCAGCAGGCCACGCCATCCAGATCAAGGGCTCGGACACCATGGTCAACCTGGGCCAGGCCTGGGCCGAGGCCTTCATGAAAGTCAATCCCAAGGTCTCGGTGGCCGTCACCGGCGGCGGCTCGGGCACGGGCATCGCCGCCCTGTTTTCCAACACCTGCGACATCGCCGAGCTCTCGCGCGAACTGAAAGCGGAAGAAATAGAAATGGCCAAACAGAAGGGCTTTCAGCCCAAGCAGATCACGGTCGCCCTTGACGGGCTTGCCGTTGTAGTCCATCCGGCCAACCCATTGTCGCAGTTAACCATGGACCAATTGGCCGCGATCTTTTCCGGTTCCGTCAGCACTTGGAAAGAAATCGGCGGCAGCGACCTGCCCATCGTCGTCCTGTCACGAGAGGTCAATTCGGGCACCCACGTCTATTTCAAGGAGCATGTGCTGCGCCGCAACCGCAAGGAAAGCCAGGTGGAATTCGCTCCGACTGCCTTGATGCTGCCAAGCTCCCAGGCCATCGCCGACGAAGTGGCGCAGAATCCGGGCGCTATTGGCTATTACGGCATGGGCTACATTTCCGTGAAGGAAAAGGCCCTGGCCATCGCCAAGGATGGAAATTCTCCCTTTGTTCAACCAACGATTGAAAATGTCGTCAGCAATGCCTATCCCATATCGCGTCCGCTGCTGATGGTCAGCCGCGGCGAGCCAAAGGGATTGGTGGCAGATTTTATCAATTTTGTTCTTGGTGTTGAAGGGCAGAAGATCGTTGCCAAGATCGATTTCGTTCCGGTGAAAAGCAACCAGTAGAAGATGAAGTCCAGCCAAGCCCGAAAACTGAAAGAGTGGGTTATTGAAAAATCCATTTTACTCAGCGGCATTTTTTCCGTTGTCTTCGTTTTGCTGATCTTTCTTTTTTTGCTGCGTGAAGGACTTTCCCTTTTCCGCGGCGTCAGCATCGGCGATTTTATTTTTGGAAAAAGCTGGTATCCCATCTCCCAGCCGCCGCGCTTCGGCATCCTGCCGCTGATCCTGGGTTCCCTGCTGGTGACTCTTGGGGCGGCAGCCATATCGGTGCCCATCGGCATTGCCGCCGCCTTGTTTATTGCCGAGATCGCGCCGCAGCGGCTCAAGGAAATCCTGAAAGCTGGCATCGAGCTCTTGGCCGCCATCCCGTCGGTGGTCATCGGCTTCATCGGCATGATCACCCTCGGTCCCTGGATTAAAAACTTTTTCAATATCCCCACCGGGCTAACGGCCCTGACCGGCTCGGTCACCCTGGCTTTCATGGCCATGCCGACCATCGTTTCCATCGCCGAGGATGCCATCACCGCCGTGCCTCGGCAGTACCGCGAAGCGGCCATTGCCATGGGCGCCACCAAATGGCAGACCACCTGGCGCATCGTGGCCCGCGCCGCCAGGCCGGGAATGGTCGCCGCGGTCATGCTGGGCATCGGCCGCGTCATCGGCGAGACCATGGCCGTGATGATGGTCACCGGCAACGCCGCCATCATCCCCAGAAGTATCTTGCAACCGGTGCGCACCCTGACCGCGACCATCGCCGCCGAAATGGGCGAGTCGGTGCAGGGCGGGCCACATTATGCCGCCCTCTTCGCCATCGGCATCGTGCTCTTCATCATCACCTTCCTGATCAATGGTGTGGCCGACCTGTACCTGCACCGTTCGCGCAAGTAGCATGAACC
>JAPKZM010000162.1 GCA_026393775.1 Candidatus Aminicenantota bacterium | reverse complement strand
GCCCGCGCCGGCCGCCGCCCCGACGTGGATACCGAGCATCCGGACGTGCGCATCCACCTGGTCGTCCGCCGCGACCAGGCGCTGATCAGCCTGGACACATCGGGCGGGTCGCTGCACCGCCGCGGCTACCGCCGGCAATCGGTCGCGGCCCCGTTGCAGGAAACGCTGGCGGCGGCCTTGGTGCGCCTGAGTGGCTGGCAGGGCGAAAGACCCCTGGTCGATCCCATGTGCGGTTCGGGCACCATTGTGACCGAGGCGTTCATGCACTACCGCCGGCTCCCGGCGGCTTTTAAAAAGGACAAATTCGGCTTTGAAAGTTTACCCGATTTTGCCGACGGGGTCTGGCGGGAGGTGCGCCGCGAATGCGACGCCGCTGTCCGGGAGATGCCCGAGGGGCTGATTCGCGGCAGCGATTCCGACCGCCAGAGCATCGATGCCGCCAGGCGCAACCTGCGCGAGCTCCCGGGAAGCCGCGGCGTGCCGCTGGAGCGCAAGGATTTCCGCGAACTGCCCGAGATCCGCGATGCCACCATCATCTGCAACCCGCCCTACGGCATCCGTGTCGGCGAATTGGAGCCGACGCGTCTGCTGTACAAGGAATTCGGCGATTTTTTGAAGCAGCGCTGTCCGGGTTCGACCGCCTATGTCCTGTGCGGCAACCTGGAATTGATCCCGGCCATCGGCTTGAAACCGGCGCGCCGTTTCGTCCTCTTCAACGGACCGCTCGAGTGCCGGCTGCTCAAGATTGAGATCTACTAATTTCTCATTTTACTTCTCCAGCCTGATTTTCAAATTGCATTAATTAAGCAATAAATAACGCATTGCATAATATGTGCAAATATTAGTAAATTGCAAAATAAATGCAAATGATGTTGAAATTTTCTAAAATTGGATATGCAATTGGTATTTTTTAAGGCAGCGTGCGCAGGAAGGAGCGGCGGGCGGTTTCGATCATTAGGAGCAGCAGCAGCCCCAGGGCCAGAAAATAGGGGAACAGTTCCGTGGTTTCGGAGTAATTCTTGACCTTGATCTTTGTTTTTTCCCAGCGGTCGATCTCGCTGAAGATGTTCTGCAGAGAATCGCGGTCGGTGGCCCGGAAGTAGAGGCCGCCGGTGGTCTTGGCGATCTCTTGCAGCAGCGCTTCGTCGATCTCGACGTTGACCATGACGTACTGGCGGCGGCCGAAGGAATCGAGGACCGGGTAGGGGGCTTCGCCACGGGTGCCGACGCCGATGGTGTAGACCTTGATGTTGAAGCCGCGGGCCATCTTGGCGGCATCGCGCGGGTCGATCTCGCCGCGGTTGTTCACGCCGTCGGTGAGCAGGATGATGATCTTGGTCTTGGCCCCGGAATGCTGAATGCGGTTGACCGAGGTGGCTAGGGCCATGCCCAGCGCCGTCCCGTCCTCCAGTTCGCCGAGCTCCGTTTCCTGCAGATAATATTTCAGCATGTCGTAATCGACGGTCAGCGGGCACTTGGTGTACGAGGTGGCGGCGAAGATGACCAGGCCCAGGCGGTCGGTCCGGCGCTTCTCGATGAAGGCGGCGATGACTTCCTTGGCCACCTCCAGCCGGTTCTTGGGCTTGAAATCGATGGAAGCCATGGAACCGGAAATGTCCAGGGTCAGGAGGATATCCATGCCTTTCTGCTCTTCCACCTGGTAGGTGTTGAGCAGCTGCGGCCGGGCCAGGGCCAGGATGAAGAGCAGCCAGGAAGCGATTTTACAGTGGTTCAGGTTTTTCAGCAACGCCATTTTCCAGGTCAGCGGCGCGGCCGGCAGCAACTTTTTCGCGGCGAACCAGACGTGGCGCTTGCCCAAGCGGTTCAGGAAACGGTTCCACCAGACCAGCAGCGGCCACAGGAGCAGCAGCAGCAGGTAATATTTAGCGGCCAGTCTAAACACGGTTCGCCTCGCTCAGGCTGCGTCTCTTTTTATACGTGTTGATCACCGTCGCGATGTTCTGGGCCAGGGCATTGATGGTCGAGGTCTCCGGCACTTGCTCAGCGAATTTGACCAGGTCGGCTTGGGTGAAAATATTTTCAAAGCAGGCCACTATGCCCATGTCTTTTTCGTTGCTTCCGAGCCGGGCCATGACTTCCGTACTGGTAAGATCATCGGCGTTAAAGCCGTAGCTGCGATCCAGGAAATGCTTGTTAATCTCTCCCAGGCGGATGAAAAATAGCTTGTACTCTCCTTTTTGCGTCCATCTTTGCTGCCATAATTCACGAATGCGGAGTTCCAGTTCGAGCTCGGGCTCCGGCAGGGCCGCTTCCGGCGGAGGGGATTTTTCATTCTTTTTACGCATCAGGATCAGCAGCAGCGCGGCCAGCAGCAGGATCAGGCCGACAACGGCAGCATATTTCAGCAGATGCAGGGGGTTGCCCTGGATCGCCAGCGGCTTTTTCAAGGGCTTGATGTCCCGGTCGTCGGCGCCGAGGAGCGAACGGACTTTGATGCTGATGGCGTTGCTTTGATCTTTTTCGATGACCGCCTTGGCGGCCAGGAGCTCGACGGTCATCGGGCCGACTGCAAACTCCCCGGTCTTAAAAAAAGCGACGGTGATCACGTGTTCAAAGGTGCGCCATTCGCTGGTCCTGATCGTCGGTTGGCTTTGGCGGCGAATGACCTCGAAATCCCCGGCCGGCAGGGAGACCTTCATCTCATCAGCGGCTTCAAGGCTGCGTACGATCAAGCGCAATTCCACCTGTTCGCCGATGGTCGCGGTCAGAGTGGAGGCGGACAAGGTCACTTGCGCGGCGTGGATCGGCCGCGCTGCGGCGGCTAGCAGCAGGATTCCGAACAGGCGAAGCGCTTTCATCGGGCGAATTTGTGCCGGCGCTGCAAAAACAGGTCGAACA
Source organism: Candidatus Aminicenantota bacterium (assembly GCA_026393775.1). GTDB lineage: Bacteria > Acidobacteriota > Aminicenantia > UBA2199 > UBA2199 > UBA2199. Next base: position 5,992 of record JAPKZM010000162.1, on the reverse strand, counting down.
GCGGCTTTTCGTAATCGGTCTCCGAAAGGATGGTGATGGCGTCGATGGCGTATTTGCGGAAAATGTCGTTCAGCCGCTCGGAGCGGCTGCTGCTGATATTTTGGCAAGCCGAACGGACGGCGGCGCTGCTGAAATCGGCGCTGAAATCTTCCCCGTTTTCCAGGTCCTTGAGCTGGAAGATCCCGCGTCGCGGCGCCGCCAGTTCCCGGCGGTCATGGATAGCGATAGCGATCAGGTCGTGCTTGCGAGCGGCGATTTTCAGTGCCGTGGCGAAATTTTCATCCAGGAAATCGGAGATCAAAAAGACCACGGCTTTTTTCTTCAATAGCGAAGTCAGATAAGCCAGGGCGCTGGCAATTGCCGTACCCCGGCCTTGCGGCTGGAATTCGCTGATATCGCGGATCAGCCTCAGCAGATGGGTGCGGCCCTTCTTGGGCGGAATGAAAACTTCCACGCGGTCGGTGAAAATCAGCAGTCCGACCTTATCGTTGTTGAGCATGGCCGTGAATGCGATCAGGGCGGACAACTCGACGGCGATGTCCTTTTTGCTCTTACTGGCGGAGACGAATTGCAGCGATGCCGACAGGTCGATGGCCAGGATGATCGTCAGTTCCCTCTCCTCCACGAACTGCTTGATGAATAGCCGGCCCAGGCGCGAGGAGACGTTCCAATCGATGAAGCGGATATCGTCGCCGAACTGGTATTCGCGGACCTCGGAAAATTCCATGCCCCGGCCCTTGAACGCCGAGTGGTACTGCCCGGCGAAAATGTCCCGCGCGGCTTTCCGGGAGATGATCTCCAGCTTCCTTATTTTTTTTAGGGTTTCTTCGCTGATCATGGGCGCGCGGCCGCTCCGAATGTCACATGGACTCGATGAGGATCTTACCGCTGTAGCTGATGCGGAAGTTCATCGGGTAGACCATCTTCATGTTCCAGACCTTGGGCATATTTTCGGCCATTTGCACGTACGAACTCTTCAGTTCCATGGGGATCTTGGCGATCAATTCAATGCCTTCGACGGCACTGAAATTCAGCTTGATGTTCTTGTTGCGGCAATAGAATTCCAGAGTGTAGTTGCTGGCCGACGTGTTCTGGATGTAGATCATGGAAACATCGAAAACCTTTTCATCCATCGCTGTTCACTCCTCGCTCCAAGGCAAGAGTTCTGACTGAACCATCATTGTAGCAAAATTCACTCCGCCTCCCAAACAACGGCAGATGGATCGCCGTTGGTTCAAAGGCCAGCGGCTCCTGCCTGACCAAGATACCATATCGGGGGCCTTTTGCCAATTGGGGGCTGTTTTTCGCCTTGCCGAGGGCGGGGATTGAAAAACTTGACTCATTATCCAGTTGATTTTTTTTTTGTTTTTTGCTATATATAAAACGGAGAAGATGAGTTTTAAGAGAGGAAAGAGGCTGTGGCTGAACCTTATATCGTTTCCTGCTGGCATTGCCGGGCCGAATTCGACGCGGGTACAGCCGCCGATTGCAGCCATGCCGCTCCAACCAAAACCTGCCCTTTTTGCTTGAAATGCTTTTGTGACGCTTCAAAAGAATACAAGAAAAAATACCTGAAGAATTGCCCCAAGGAGTTGCTGGTCGAGTACACGGACGCCAGGAATTCAGCCTACATGAAGATCGGGGAGATAATGGTCAAGGCCGGCAAGATTTCGATGGGCCAGCTGAGCACCGCCCTGGACAAACAGAGGATCATCGGCAAGAAACTGGGGGAAGTGCTGATCATGATGTCACTGGTCACGCCGGATGAGCTTCAGCTTTACTTGTTGAACCAGAAAAGCGTAGAAACGATCGACTTGAGGAATCTCAAGGTCGATGGTGATCTGATCCGCCAGGTCGGCAAGGATTTCTGCCTGGACCAGAAGATCGTTCCCATCGAGATCCAGGAGATCGCCGGCGGCCGCATGCTGCGTTTTGCCTTTTATTCGCTCAACGAGCTTCCCAAATTGAAAAAAAGCAACGAGCTGCAAAGTTTCAAGCTGATCCCCTACTTGGCTCCGAAAGAAGAAATTGAAAACTTGCTGCAAAGCTTGGAAAGCGCCGAGAAAGAAATAAAAATTTATACTTCGCTGGCCAGTGCCCGTCATCTGAAGCTATTGAATTCCCTCATCAAGACCGCGGTGCAAAACAAAGTCTCCGATGTGTTTTTTGAATACAAGGCCGGCCAGCTTAAAATTTTCTTCCGCAATGGCGAGCTGCTCTCCCCGGTTCAGCAGCCCAGCGAAAACGCGGCGGAATTTTTTACGAAAATCAAAGAGATCTGCGGCATCAAGGCCACGGCAAAAAACGTGGCCCAGGAATCCATGTTGAACTTGAATAAAAATTTAAGCCATTTGAAGATCAAGGCCCTTTACTATTCGGGCTCCGATCAGGAAAACATCCGCTTCAAACTCAGTCGTCTCGATGATTTTGCCAAGAAAATCGCGGACCTGCACTTGGAAAATGATGAATTGCTCCGTTTGCGGGCCATCCTGGAAAAACCCAACGGATTGTTCATCGTGGCCGGACCGACCTTCAGCAAAACCAATGAAACATTATACGCCCTGATGAACACGCTGGCATCCGAACGGATCGCCACCGTGGAAAACGACGTGATATTGCGCAACGAGAGGTTCTTCCAGATTGAAAACCAGGGCAGCGATGTGACCAACGCGGTTTACAAAAATTTGCTTTTTTACAAGCCGGATTCCATGTTTTTATTCGATTATTTTCAGAAGAATTACGACAGCCAGTTCTTGCATTTCGTGGAAATGGGGAAATTGTTCATTGAACTGCAGGGTTTTTCCTATGAAGAAATTTTCGAAAAGATGACGAATGAACATGAGGTTCCCCTCTCCTACCTAGCGGAAAATTTGCGTCTGCTGATATTCCAAAGACAGGCGAAAATCCTCTGCCCGGTCTGCAAGGTGCCCAATCCGCGGCCGGTCCAGGAATTGTTTAAAAACAAAAACTTGAGCAACAGCTACCGGATCTTCCAGGAAAAAGGCTGCCTGAAATGCCAGTCCAGCGGCTACAGCCGCGACGAGGTTTTTTATGAGATCTTCATCATGGACAACCAGGAGCGGTCTCAATTCAAGGAAGAATATCTGTTCAGTTTGGATAAAAAAATTTCCGAAGTTGGAAGGTTGACCATCTCGCAAAAGATTATCAACCGCGTGTTGAAGGGCGAAATATCCTACCAGGAGAGCTGTCGTTTCTTCTAGTTCAGGCCGTGAAATTGTGACTGCAATCGAGGCAGACGAATTCGCGCGGCCGCATGCGGGCGCGCCGGGTTTCTCTGCTTCGCCGCCAGAGCAAGAAAACGCCCAACAGGATCAGAGCCGCAATCGGTGCAGCGGCCCGGCTGAGCAGTAAAAGAACCAGAACGCTGAACAGAATCAGGAAGAATAAAAAGACGGCCAGGATGATTTCACTGAATGCCTGATCGGTCCGCGTATTTTCGTCATTTTCAAAAGGCAGGGTGGCGCTGGAACCGCAGCACGGGCAGGGGGGATTGCCTTTATTGCTTGGCAAGCAAGATCCGTGTCCCCAGGGCTTGATTGAATTCGGAAAAGAGTTTCTGACCGTCACCGTTCTTGAGCTGCTCGCAGAAGATATTCATGCGCGAATCCAGCAGATCGAGAATGTGCAGGAGGTACGCTTCCGGGGTTTTGGGAACTTCGGGGGCTCCGTATTCCTTTTCGCCATGGTGCGAAACGATGAGATGCTCGATGTGAGTGGCAAGGGCGGGGGGAAAATCGGCGATTCTATTCTTCAAGTTCAAAAAAATGGTCAGGCTGATGATGACGTGGCCGAGCAAGCCTCCCTCCAGGGTCGTTTCCAGGGCAGGCTGAGTCTTGAATTCGGAGATTTTGCCAATATCATGAAACAGGGCGCCGATCAGCAGCAATTCCTTGTCCAGGCTGTAATGGGGAGCGAGGGCCAAGACCATTTCCAGCACGGAACACGTGTGCTGCAGGAGGCCACCGGCAAAGGCGTGATGTATCTTTTGGGCGCCATAGGCCTGTTGCAATGACGGCCCGTAATCTTCTTTGAAGAATTCAACCAGCTGGCGCAGATGGGGATTGGTCAGGTTCGCGGCCAGCAGGGCGAACATTCGCTCCTGCAGCGCCGCGCTGTCGAAGGGGGGTGCTTCGCAGTAATCGGCCGGGTTGAACTCCTTGTCACCGGCGGTCGTGGCCTGCAGGTGATTCACGGTGATTTGCTTTTTGCCTTTGTATTCCCTGATTTCGCCGCTGATCTTGTAGATTTCCCCGGCGTGGATCAACTTGGAATATTCGTCTACGTTGTTCCAGATTTTTGCCGGCATGCGCCCGGTCTTGTCCATTACGGTCAGGTCTAAAAAATCGTCCCCGTTCTTGGTCTTTTTTTTGACCACTTCCTGGACGCGGTAATAGCAGGTGACCTTGTCGTTATTCCGCAAACTATCGATGAAGCGTGTTTGAACCGGAGGCTTGTCAAAAAGATTCATTGGCGGCTCCTTAGCTTGATCTCGATCTTGTCGTTGGCGCGAAGATCGTTCAGCCAGGCGGAAAGCTGTTCCTCCGTCTTTAGCTGGCGCAGATATTTTTCGATTACCGGGGCCATTTCGACCAGGGTCTGGGGGGCCAGACCGAGTCGCTGTTGGGAGGGAACGTAGTCGTCATTGTAGAAGTTTTCGATCTCATTAAAGGGGATGGTGATCTCCAGCTGGAATTTTTCCCTGAGGACTTTTTCATACAGAACTTTTTCCCTGATGAAATTCTGAAAGTCGCTCCAACTCATGGTGAAATTGTTCAGTACGGCCAGCAATTTTTCCATGGAACCGGCTTTTTTCAGGATCGGGGTCTGGACCTGCTCGAAATCTTCTTCGCTCAGGTTGAATTCGTCGCTGAATTCCAGGAAGATGACCTTGTAATTGATCAGGTCGGAAAGCACCCTGAAATAGATGTTCTCCTCGGTTTCATTTTTTTGCCTGAGCACGGGAAACAAGGCGATCGCCCGTTCGATGTCGTGAATGGTAATGATTTCATCGTTAACGATGGCAGCGATCTTATCCACCAGGATCGGGCCCGGTTGCAGCAGGACGAACAGTGTAAACAGGGCCTTAGCGATCATGGGGCATCCTCGTAAACGCTCCGCAATGGCCGAGCGCGCGACTCATCCGTATAGGATAGCAAAATTAAGGTCCTGATGCAACGTCGCGCGAACGTTCCCGGGCTGGCTTTACCCCTTGCAAGTCCGCTGAACAAGGTCTAAAATCTCGAGGTCATTTCATGGCTCCGGAGGTTAAGGCGATGAAAAAACATCTGTTTGCCGTTTGGTTCCAGCAGATCCGTGGGCCGTTTTTAATCCTGTCGATCGTTTTGACTCTGATCGGCATCGCGACGGCTCACTGGCATGGTTTTAACTATCTCGGGCATTCCCTGCTGCTGATCGTCGGCGTGGTCCTGGTGCATGCGGCCGTCAATCTCTTCAACGAGCGATCCGATTACAAAAGCAAAATCGATGAAAATACAATGCGCACACCTTTCAGCGGCGGCAGCGGCATGCTGCAGTCGGGCAAGACAACGGTCGGCCAGGTGACCTGGGCGGCATATCTCGCCCTGTTAGCCGCCGGCACCATCGGTTTTTATTTTTGCTTGGTCAGCGGCTGGCTGATCTTGTTTTTCATGGTTTGCGGAGCCCTGGCCGCCCGTTTTTACACCTCCCATTTGGCCAGATGGTTCGTCGGCGAGCTGATCAGCGGTCTGGCCCTGGGCAGTTTCGTGGTCATCGGCGCCCATTACGCGCTGACCCGCTTCATGACCAGGGACATCATTTATGTTGCCCTGGCGCCCGGGCTGCTGACGGCGCTGCTGCTTTTTTTAAATGAGTTCCCCGATGCCGAGGCCGACCGTTTGGGCGGGCGCCGCCACCTGGTGATCTTTTTCGGCCGTAAAAAGAGCGCATTGATCTATGCCGGGGCTGTGTTCCTGCTGTACGCTCTGATTGC
>JAPKZM010000008.1 GCA_026393775.1 Candidatus Aminicenantota bacterium | reverse complement strand
CGCCCCGTCCTTTTCCCAGACAACCAGGGCGAGCTTGTCGCCGGCTTTGATGCCCGCCTTGTCGCGGATCTCCTTGGGCAGGATCATCTGGCCGCGCTCGTCCACGCTTAGCAGCGACGTCACCTGACAGCAGCTGCCGCCGCCTGCGCCTTCCTTTTTCTTCGTCATTGGTCGTTCCTCCAATTCAGTTTTAACTGATTTAACTGATTTCGCTGACTATTATAATATCGAAAAACCGTTTTGTCAACAAAAATTGTGGAACAATAAAATCAGAAATCAAAATTCTTCCCGAATGGCCGGTTCGCGAAGGCGCCTTCCCCGCCCCTGCCGTCAGGATGCGCGCCGGGGGGCTATCTCGGTCATGAGCTGGGTAAAAAGCAGCCCCAGGCCGAACAGGGCAGCGATAACGGCCAGGTTGAAAACAGCGCCAGCAGGATGCCGCTGACCTGGCCGCTCAGCATCAGGATACCGTTGGAGGTGGCTTCGGGCACCGGGTGCGTTTTTTCGACCGCGTAGGTCAGGCCGACCGGCAGCGCCGCGACCAGAAAGAACCCGAAGGCGAAGCCGGCGATCCCCAGCGGCACGATCGAGGGCAGGTAGCCCAGCAGCAGCGTCAGCGGGATCGCCGCGGCCATGGTCAGGACCAAAAACAACTTTCGCTTGCCATAGCGATCCGAAAGCGCGGAGAGGATCACCGCGCCGAAGATGCCGCCCAGGATCATCAGCCCGCCGACGATGCCCGGCGCCAGCGCCGGATCGATGTCCAGCGGCCGGTTGAAAATGGCATCGATTTTAGAGGAGATGGCGTTGAAAGCCCCCAAGCCGATGAAGAAAGCGCACAATAGGTAGAGGAAGTCCCGGTTCCGGAAGAGCGCCCGGATGCCCACGCGGATGGACACCTTTTTTTCGGCGGCGATGGGATTGGGCGGCGTTTTCGGCTTGTCCTTGACGAAGACCAGGTACAGGACCATGCTGGCCAGGGAGAATATCCCGTAGATGATGAGGAGGAGCGAGATGCCGCCCCGCGGGTCGCCGTTGGCCCGGTAATGGGCGAGGACGAAGTCCCCGGCGCCCATGGCGACAAGCAGGCCGATGAACAGCGACATGGTGGCCAGTCCGGAGGCCAGGGCTTCCTCCTTCTCGGGGAACCAGTTGGCCGCCACTTTGGTGAACGAATTGAGGACGAACGGCTGGCCGACCGCGCAGCCGATCTGGAAGACGAGAAGCCAGGTATAGTCCGGGGCGAAGATGCGCAGGAAGCCGGACAGGCCGAGGATGATGACGCCGATGCCGGTGCCCCATTTCAGCCCGAACTTATCGATGCACCAGGAGGCGGGGAAGGAGACGGGAATGTAGACGAGCATGAACACGATCGCCAGCAGGTCGATGGCGCCGGTGCGCCCGCCAGTGAACAGGGCGGCCGCGTCCTTGGCGATGGGCGCGAAGGTGATCCACTGGACCTGGGTGGCGATGGCCGGGAGCATGAAAAGGGCCAGGACCACCCAGCGATACGGAGAAACGGAAACGCCCGCTTCGGGCTTTGAACTGTCGTTCATTGGAATCACCTCGCTCTGAAAGTATAGATCTTGGAGGTCATCGCCAGTTGATTATACCTTAAAATAAAAACGGGATGAACCGCTTGGTACCCCGCATATAGGAATGAAACGCGTCGCCGAAATGGTCCAGGCACTCGGCTTCGTCGCGCCTGGGCGTGAGGAACAGGAAAAGCGTGGAGGATAAAGCCAGCAGCAAGCCGAGCCAAGAAAGGTGTTTGAGGAAAATTCCCCAGGCGAGGAACAGTAGCGATGAATAGAGCGGATGGCGGATGTACTTGTAGGCTCCGACCGTAACCAGAGCGGACGTTTTTTCGAAAGCGATCAGCTTGTCATCGGCCCGCTCCCGGTTTGGCTTGCCGACCAGTTTCAGAAGGTACAGGCCATGCGCCACCAGAAACAAGGAGATGCAAAGGAAGAGCCAGGAAGCAACCTGTTTCGGCGCAAGCGGATCTTTGAACCAATACGGAACATTGAGCAGCGCCAGGGCCAGCATGCACTCCCAGGCGAAGAAGCGGTAGAACCCATGAGCGCCGGGATGCAAAACCGATTTCCGGGAAACATAGATAAGGAAAACGGAAGCTATTAAAAAAACAATCGCGCGGGTCATTGTTCATTCCTCACTGTTTTATTAAAGATTTCCTCATCCTTCCAATTCCAAGGTTATGTTGATCTCCGTTTCATTTAAAACTTTAAATACGGTCTTCATTAAATGGAGCGTAAGCGTTTTGATCTCTTCAACATCTTTTCCCGCTTCGGCATACAGTCCATCGCTTAGAATTATAAATTGCCTGATTGATAATTTTTCCACCTGCTCGGCCTCTGGAATGGTTGAATCCGGCCGTATTTCTTGAAATCCTTTTTGAACCAAGCAACTCACAAAATCCGGTAGTCTCTCCGCCCCGCCTTTTTGCACGGTCGGCCAATTCAACAGCAATCCTTTTTCATGCAAAGCGTACTGCACGTAGTCGTAATCCGATTTTCCGCCGAATATGACAAAAGCTCCCAAAGGCCCAGGCTTGCCTTTGCTCAAAATTTGCGCGAGCGCAGGACCGACGGCCGCATTATCGGAATCATCATTGTTTTGCGTTTTCGGCTTGCATTGAAACAACAGGCTCCCCGCTACGAGGACGGCGAGCAACAGGCAAATGGTTTTCAAATTCTTCATTGGAAGTATCTCACCCCGGAGGCGAAGAGCTTCTGGTCCTTGTCGCCGGGAATGTTCTGCAGGACGTATTTCCCGGTGCGGTCGCTGTGGGCCATCTTGCCCAGGATGCGGCCGTCGGGGCTGGAGATCGCCTCGATGGCCAGCATGGAGCCGTTGGGGTGAAGAAGGAGTCGGCGGCGGGCCGTCCCGAAAAATCGACATACTGCGTGGCCACCTGAAAGCAACCC
>JAPKZM010000143.1 GCA_026393775.1 Candidatus Aminicenantota bacterium | reverse complement strand
GAAAGGTTGAAGATCATTCAATACCGTTTTCCAATCCAATGCTGAAATTTTTTCTGCTGTCACCTGCGGCCAATTGGACAAATTGATGTCCGGTCCCGGCCACTTGGACTGTTTGAGCGCCTGCTCTAAAAACTCGATATTGGGAGCGGGCCAAGAGGGATCGGACAAATACCAGAACAAGTCAAAAAGGTCCCGGCCCTTTGTATAGGGACGCGACAGAACGGCATGGAGCTTCCCGGCCAGCAAGGATGACTGGTCATGATGGAACAGGTTCAGCAACACATGGCGACGGATGATGGTGGTGGCGGTTTTACCTCCGCCGGGCGGATTGGCATCGATTTCAAGCTTGACCGCAAGAATTTCACTTTGATGGCTGGATAAACCCAGTTCAGATAACAAGCCTGGAAATCGCAGCCAGGCGCTTTTGACCGCCGCTTTTCCGGAGGTTTTGGTTTCAACTTGATAGTTTTCAGCCGCAAAAGCCCGCTTGACATGATCAACCGTGTTGGCCGGATCGAAAGTGCCGGAAGGTTGTGCCAGACAAAAATCCAGGTCCTCGGAATAGCGCGGCAAACCATACAAAAATCTCAATGCTGTTCCGCCATGAAAAATCCAGTTGGCGAATGCTCCGCTCTCCTGAAGAAACTGCAGGATACGCGCCTGCAGATACTCCCGGGTCATGTTCCGGGCTTGGAGCTCATTGGCCGCCGCGGCATTGATCTGTTTGATATGGTCTTTCATTGTCCTTGCCTGTCCTCCAGATGCGATAAAATGAGAGGCACTGCCCGTCGAAGCTTGGGGCTTCCGCTGCGATCGGCAAATTCCCTTACGATATCCCCTTTCAGGATATCGGTATTTTGCAGCCGCAATTCCTGCAAATAGTTCGGCAGATCGATCTTTGCCGTCAAATAAACCAGATCCAGCAAAGCTTTTTCGGGCCTGGCGATGAAGGCCGATTGGCCCATGACCATCTCCATGGTTTGAAAGCCAAAAAAAAACTCCTTTTTAACATGCTTGAAAATGTAGTCGCCTAAAGGATTTGAAACGGTTTCCGGACGGCCGGTGGTGATGCTGGTAACCTGGGCCACGTATTCGGGGATCAGGTGATAGTAAGCCAGGGCCGATTGCAGGCTGACATAAGATCCTCTTTTCATTTGATTGGCCAGGGTAAAAGGATGGGGACGAGCCTGCCCGTGCTCGTCTGAAAACGCATACAAGCCGCGGCGGATCTGGACCAACGAACCTGCATTAACCCATCGGGAAAGTTGCCTCCCCAAGTCTATCATGCTGACCGGACCGCTCTTGAGAAGGCTCGAATGGAAAAATGGCTCACGACCGACCATTTTCAGCAATTGACTCCATTTCATAGCAATAATATACCACAAATGGTATATTGCTGCAACATATAAATTTTTTTTCTAATCAACCGCGCCTCTCCCTGTACCTCGCTGCCATACCCCTAAAATCAGCGACGAGCAGAAAGTCTATTTGCTTTGTTTAAACACCAACCAGAAATCGGGGGTGAAGTAGGCCTTGAGCATGTCGCGCAGGCGCGGATACAGCTCGGGCGGCACAGGATTTTTTTCTAAGGCGCAGGTTTCGGAAAAGCGGATATGGCCGTTTTTCTCCTGAACCAGGCTGCGGGCGAAAAGACCCGCTTCGTTCTTCACCCGCACGTCCGGGGCTCCATACTCCAGGGTCAGGCCGGCGGCCGGCTGCAGGTCAAGGTCCACATTCACCCGGAACGGCGCCTCGAGCGCCAGCGGCGATTCGCGCCTTTCCAGGCTGGCCATGTTCTCGCTGAGGCCTGGCAAACGGCAAGCATCTACAGTGAACAAAGCAGCGCCGGCATCCTTCAGCCATGGACCACTGAAGAAGGCTTCGACGCGGATCTCGTGCCGCGTCAGCTGCAGCAGCTTTTTGATCTCAACTTTCTGCACCGGGAATATTTTTTTCAGCAAGCCCTCGATGAAGCGGCCGCTGTTCTCCACGGCGTCAGCATAGCGGTTGAAAACGCCGCGCACGGTCACCGCCAGCGTCCCCGCTGCGGCCGCGCCCGAAGGGTCCAGCTGGACCGCGCCCGTGATATCGACGCCGTTGGCCTCCCAGCCGGACGACGGCAGTTTTTCCGGCGCCAGGCGTTCGAAGTTCCAGGCGTCAAGCCCCTGGCAGCGGTAGGGGAAGAACTCGTTCTGCTCCCGCCAGGGGTCGACATGGAAAACATCGGACCCCTCGCCCACTTTCAGCCAGAACTCGCCCAGCTGCAGAGGCGTGGCCACGTTGACTGCGAAAGAGGCGCCGGCGGCAACGCCAAGAAGCTCGACGTTGAAACCGGCTTCCTTCAGCAGCGCCCGCAGCAGCAGGGCCTTTTCCAGGCGGGTCGCGTAGTTGCTGGCAAATACGCGCTCGAGCGGACGCGCTTGCCAGCCGGTCGCTTCGCTGCCCAGGCCGCAATTCTGAATGTCGACGGCGACGGCCTTCTGTAGCGCGGCAAGCATGTCGTCAGACTGCTGTCCCCGATGGGGGGCAAGCATGTCGTCAGACTGCTGTCCCCCCTGTGGGGCTAGCAAGTCGGGCCGGGCCGGGAACTGGGCTTTCAGTTTTTCGACCTTGGCGGCCAGGGCCGCCGGCAGCAACGCCGCATCGGCTTTCAGCTCCAGCGCCTTCGGCCAGTCGGTGGTAGCGGAAAAAACGATGAAGGGGTCGGCCAGCGCCGGCGCCAGCGGTTCGTGCGCCGCGGTTTTGTTCTGCAGGACCAGGAAGGTATAACGGCGCATTCCCTCTTCATTGGCCACGGTCCGGACGGGTTCGCAGCCGAACACCCGGAAGTGCAGCTCGCGCTCGGCCGGCACCACGATCTCCAGCTTGTACTTTTCCACCGGGAAATCGCGCACCAGGGCCTCGCGGCCGGAAAAACAGGGGAAAAAGCCGGGTTGGGTATGGATGCGGTAGCGCAGGTCGACGATAGCCCCGCGCTCGAGCCCGGTATGGGTGACCACCATCTCGCGCAGCCCCGAGAAATCGGCGAAACCATGGGCGGCGAAGGGCAGGACCTCGTTGAAGGCGTTCTCCGGCGCAGCCACCTTGCGGCCGTCGGCCATGGTGGTCTCGGCTTTCAGGATCTCCAGTTTCTGGAAAACGGGATTGTAAACGATGAAGGTCTCGCCCAGGAGGCGGTTGACGGCGAGATAGGTGTCCAAACGGACCTGGTGCTGGTATTCCATGGTCCAGGAGCCGTCGCTGTCCAGGCGATAGCCGATCTCGATGTTAAGAAAACGGGCGTCGGTCGCCGGCAAAGCGAACAAGGCGATGGCAGCAGACAATATAATGATAATAGATATATATAGACGTTTCATTTGGCACCTCCGCGGGAAAAGAACCAGGGCGTTTCCATGATCTTCTTGAATTCCAGGATGCCGCCCTTGACGCTCTGCCAATCCTCGGGCTGGCAGATCCTCTTCTTCAAGAGCAGGTTCGCCTTGAGCGCGAGGCCGCCTCCGGCCTTTAACGTGCCGCTGAAATCGGCCCCGCTGCCGTTGACCTTTTGCAGGGAGAGCGGCTGGAGCAGCCGCCAGCCGGAAGGCAGGCTCATGGTTTCGCTGACCTCAACCTGCTGCGAGCTGCGCAGTCGGAAGGGATATTTCCGTTCGGTCAGGCTGGTGTCGAGGCGCAGGAAAGCCAGGACGCCTTGGAAGGGCAGGGAGGCCGCCAGCGGCCGGAGATAGGCCGTCGACTTTCCTTTTTTCAAATAACCGGGGATCTCGACCCGGAAAAAGACGCGCATGGGCTTGGAAATGTCATAGGGATCGGAATAAACCAGGCCGCTGATCTTCGCGCCGGGATGCATGCGGAAGAACTCCCTTTTAAACTCGGCCGGCCACTGGGCGACCTGGAAGCGGGTGAAGGTTCGGCGCAAGCCCGAGTCCGATTGCCCTTCGGCCGTCACCTCGACGCTGCCGCGCAAACCCCCGTCGCTGCCGACGGCCGAATCAAGGCGGTAGCGGATGAAATGCTTCTCGGCCGGGCTGAGCGGCGTCGACTGCAGGTCGGCCCCCTCGGGCACTCCCATCAGGTACTCCTGCTGCTGTTCGGCCGACGACCATAGTTCGCGCACCCCCGGCACCCAGGTGGGATCGAGGAGGCGGTACTTGCCGTCGACCTTGACCAGGGTGACGCTGTGGTTGAACTGGTCGGCCGGGATGCGCTCGATGCGCGAGCCGGCCATGGTCATCGCCGGGTAGGATTCGAAACCGGCGGCGCGCAGCATGGTGATCAGCATGCCCGCCTTGTCCTTGCACACGCCGCAGCGGTCGCGGAAGGTCATCGTCCCCTTGTGCAGGGTGTAGCCTTCACCCGGGCCCATTGAAACCCCCGAGTAGCGGATCTCCTCGGCCACCCAGTGGGTGAGGCGCGAAATCTTTTCCCAGTCGTCCCTGGCGCCGCGGACGATCTCGTCCACCTTGGCCTTGATCTCGTCATCGAAGGCGAAAGAGCCGTAATCCTCGTTCACCTTGTAGAACCAGATCGACTTGGCCTGCCAGTCTGGCGATGTGGAGAGGAGCAGTTTGGGCGCGACGTCGGAAAGGTCGACCATGTCGGCCTCGCCCTTGAAGGGCAGGATGTTTTTCATCTCCCAGAAAAACAGGGTCTGGTCGCCCTGCAGGTGGGCGTAGTGCCGGGCCTGGCCGTTGTACAACTCGAACTGCAACTTCTTGCTCGCCGGCAGGGCCAGCTGGTAGCTCTTCAAAAGCACCGGCACGTCGGAATAGAAGGGGACGATATCGTAAAAATGCCCCTTCATCGGCGGCGCGTAGCGCTCGTCACCCGGCGCGTCGGCCTGACCGTCAGTCTGGGCGGCAGCCCGCAGCAGGGCGTAGGTGAAGCCCTTCTGGTAGGTCTTAACCCAGACGCCGTCGCCGGCTTCGAGGCGGCCGGCCGGGATGATGATCTCCCGCGCTCCCCAGTAAATGGCGCGGGCCGGGGCGGGATAATCCCTGACCGCGGCCAAGGGCACGCTCTCGATACCGCCGGCGCGAAACACCTTCATCTCCTTGACCTCGACGTAGGCCGACAACGGATCGTAGCCGAAGGTCAGCGACTGCAGCGCCTTGGCTCCCTCGGCATTGAGCACCTTATACAAGACTTCCTTATCGACATGGCTGAGCCCCGACTCCTCCACCCGCACCGAACTGCGGTCAAAGACGACCAGGTAGGGAGCGCCGGGAAAATCCTTGGCCTCCCCGGCGCCGGCCAGCACCTTGGGCAAATCGTCCTGTCCCAAGGCCGGGAACGCGACCAGCATCATAAACAAAACGAACCTCAGCATTTTTTTCATGACTTACCTCCGTTCTTGCTTCCAGAAAGTCATTTTAGCACACAGCCATTTTATACCAAACCGCCGTGCCTATTTTAAATAAATTTCATTTCAGCGGCAGCCGCCTTTTGCCCTCGAGCCAATGGTACAGGGAAGGGAGAACGAGCAGGGTCAGCATGGTCGAAGTCAGCAAGCCGCCCACGACCACCACCGCCAGCGGCCGCTGGATCTCCGAGCCCGGCCCGCTGGCAAAGATCATGGGGATGAGGCTGAAAATGGCGATGGCGGCCGTCATCAGCACCGGGCGCAGGCGCAGCCGGCAGCCGTCCGTGATCGCCTGGGCCAGCGGCAGCCCCGCGGCGCGCTGCTGCGCGATGCAGGAGACCAGCACAACGCCGTTGAGCACCGCCACCCCGAACAGGACGATGAAGCCGATCGAAGCCGGCACCGACAGGTACAGTCCCGACAGGTACAGGGCAAAGACGCCGCCGATCAGGGCCAGCGGCAGGTTGAGCAGCACCAGCAGCGCCAGCGGCAGCGAATCGAAGGTCAAAAAGAGGAGCAGCAGGATCAGCAGGACGACCAGGGGGGCGATCACCAGCAGCCGCTTCATGGCCCTTTGCTGGTTCTCGAACTGGCCGCCCCAGCCGAGGTAATAGCCGGCCGGGAGGACGACCTGGCGCGCCAGTTTTTTTTTGGCTTCGGCGACGAAACTTCCCGTGTCGCGGTTGTCGATGTTCAATTCGATGCCCACGCGGCGTTGCCCGTCCTCGCGGCTGACCTGCAGCGGCCCCTCCTCGACCGTGACCGCGGCCACCTGGTTCAGGGGAATCATTTCTCCGCGCGGCCCGGCCAGCAGGATATTGCCGATCTTTTCGACGCTGTCGCGCTCCGCCGCGGCAAAGCGGACGAGCAGGTCGAACGAACGGTCCTGCTCGTATACCCGGGTGGCCGCCTTGCCGCCGATGCCGATCTCGACCACCTCGAGCACGTCGCTCACGTTCAGCCCGTAGCGGGCAATGCGCTCGCGGTCGACGCGCACCGAGACATAGGGCTGGCCGGCCACTTGCTCGACCATCAGGTCGGTGCAGCCGCGCACGCGGTTCAAGACGGTCGCGATCTCGTCGGCTTTACGCCTGAGAACGTCCAGGTCGGGTCCGAAGACCTTGACGATCACCAGGGCCCGGGTGCCGGCCACCAACTCGTCGATGCGGCACTGGATGGGCTGGCTGAAGCCGAAAGCGATGCCGGGAATGCCCGCCAGCGCCAGTCGCATCTGCTCGATCAGCCGCTCCTTGTCCCAGCCCGGACGCCAGGTATTTTTTGGCCTTAATGTTCCGGTATACCCGGTCTTCTCCACCCCCTTGGCCTCCAGGGCGATGCCGCTTTGTCCGGTCCGTCCGATCAGCGTTTCCATCTCCGGGAAGCGCAGCAACTGCTTCTGGATCTGGCCGTTGACGCGCAGCGACTCGGCCAGCGAAATCCCCGGCAGCAGCTGCACGTCCATATCGAACGCCCCCTCGTCCATGACCGGGATGAATTCGCTGCCCAGGTGCGGGACGAGGGCCAGCGCCGCGGCCAAAAGCAGCAGGGCGACTGCGCTCAGCATCAGGGGATGCTTCAGCGACCAGTTCAGCGCCGGCAGGTATACTTTTCTCGCCGCGCCCAGCAGCGGATTTTCCTTCTCCGAACCCGGCCGCAGGAAGATCAGGCAGAGTACGGGAATGACCAGCACCGACAGGAGGAGCGAGGCCAGCAGGGCGATGGCCACGGTCAGGGCCAGCGGCGAGAACATCTTGCCCTCCATCCCCTGCAGGGCGAGGATGGGGATGAAGGTCAGGGCGATGATCAGCTCCCCGAAAATGCTGGGCTGGCGCACCTCCATCACGGCCCGCAGCACCAGCGTTTTTTTCGACGCGTCCACAGCGGCCGTGCTCAGGATCCGCTGCACGTTCTCCACCTGGATGATGGTGGCGTCGATGATCATGCCC
>JAPKZM010000031.1 GCA_026393775.1 Candidatus Aminicenantota bacterium | reverse complement strand
ATGGCCGTCGAGGACCTCGGCCTGGCCGACCCCGACGCGCTGCGCGTCTGCCTCAACGCCAAGCAGGCCTATGAATTCCTCGGCTCCCCGGAAGGGGACCTGTTCCTGACCGAGGCGGCGGTCTACCTGGCGCTGGCGCCCAAGAGCAACGCCCTGTACGTGGCCGACGGCAAGATGAAGAAGATCGCCGAGAAATACAAGCTCCTGCCCGTGCCCCTGGAGATCGTCAACCCCGACAATTTCATCGCCGCCGGCAAGGGGGCGGGCAAGGGGTATGTGTACGCCCACGACCTTTCCGAAAAGACCTCGCTGCTGCAAACCCTGCCCGAAGGGGTCACGGAAAAGGGTTTCTACGAGCCGGGGAGCATGGGCTTTGAAAAGAACATCCGCGAGCGCCTGGCCTACTGGAAGAAGGTCAAGGCGGAGATGCTCGAGGGGCGAGAGAAAAAAGCCGAGCCCTGAGGCGGTTCTTGTCGACAGCGGATTCCGTATCCATCCTCCCGCCGTTTCCAGAAACCTTGACAAACCGCGGTCCATTTTGGTATTATTTTTTCTAACCCAGCAGAGCTGGATAAGAGCCGAAGATAGCAAATTCAAAATTTGTTATAAAAAGTTAACAAATTTTAGAAGTTGCTATAAGGCTTTAAACTTTTTTCATTGATTTGGCGTCATAGAGTAATAGTCAAAATCGGAAACAAGGAGTTGGGCCATGATCAAGGTGGAAAACCTGAGCAAGCACTACGGTGAAATCCGCGCCGTCGACGGCATCGGCTTCGAGATCAACCAGGGGGAGATCCTGGGGCTGCTCGGCCCCAATGGCGCCGGCAAGACGACCTTCATGCGCATCCTGACCTGCTACCTGAATCCCACGGCCGGGACGATCCGGGTCAAGGATTTGAACATCAAGGACCATGCGCTCGAAATCAGGCGCATGATGGGCTACCTGCCGGAGAACGCGCCGCTCTACCCCGACATGCTCGTCTACGACTATCTGCGCTACGTCGCCGACATCCGCGGGCTCGACCGGGAAGCAAAGCGCCAGCGCATCGACCAGCTGGCCGCGACCTGCTCCATCAAAGAGGTCATGCACCAGGCGATCGGCGAGCTCTCCAAGGGCTACAAGCAGCGGGTCGGGCTGGCCCAGGCCATGATGGGCGATCCCGAAATCCTGGTCCTGGACGAACCAACCTCGGGGCTCGATCCCAACCAGATCATCGAGATCCGTACGATCATCAAGAAGATCGGCAAGGAGAAGACGATCATCCTGTCGACCCACATTCTCAGCGAGGCCGAGGCCACCTGCGACCGGGTGGTGATCATCAACAAGGGCCGGATCGTGGCCGACAGCCCCATCGAGGAGTTGAAGCAATCGCTGGGCAAGGAGTCGCTCATCGCCCTGGCTTTTCGCAACGCCGATCTGGCGGCGGTGCGCGCGGCGTTGGGCCCGATCGCCGGCGTGGCGGCGGTCGAGCCGGGCGAGAGCAACGACGGCATCCTGGCCGTGAACGTGACCTGCAGGACCGGCGAGGACATCCGGCCGCAGATCTACGCGGCCATCAAGAAGCAGGACTGGCAGCTGCTCGAGTTCCACCAGCAGTTCCGGTCGCTGGAAAACATATTCAGGGAACTCACCAAGGAGAACTAAGATGAAAAATATCCGCCACATCCTCGGCAAGGAATTGAAAAGCTATTTCATCGCCCCGATCGCCTACATCGTCATCGCCATTTTCCTGCTCGTCACCGGCTGGTTTTTCTTCTCGACCTTTTTCCTCTACAACCAGGCCAGCCTGCGCAATTTCTTCAGCCTGCTGCCCATCATCTTTTCCTTCATCATCCCGGCCGTGACCATGCGCCTGTTCTCGGAAGAGCTGCACGTCGGCTCGTACGAGGTGCTGATGACCCTGCCGCTGACCTTTTGGGAGGTCATCGTGGGCAAATTCCTGGCCGCGGTGATGTTCGTCATGATCATGCTGCTGCCGACCCTTTCCTACGCCGTTACCATCGCCGTGCTGGGCAGGCTGGACCTCGGTCCGATCGTCGGCGGCTACATCGGCGCCATTTTCCTCGGCGCCCTGTTCTCGGCCATCGGGCTGCTGGCCTCGGCGCTGACCCGCAACCAGATCATCGCCTTCATCATCGGCATGAGCATCTGCTTCGCCCTGACCCTGATCGACAAGATGCTCTTCTTCCTGCCCGAGTCGCTGCTCGGCGTTTTGGAATACATCGGCGCCGATTTTCATTTCCAGAACATCGCCAAGGGCATCCTCGATTCGCGTGACATCCTCTATTTCGCCAGCGCCAGTTTCATGGCCTTGTATGCCGGCAACCTGGTCATGCAGGGAAAAAAGTGAGAGACTGACATGAATAAAAAACAAAAAAACAACACCGGCAGATTCCTGATGTACCTGGCGGCGGTCGTCCTGCTGAACCTGGTTGGCGCCACCCTGTTCACCCGCTTCGACCTGACCCGCGACCGCCTGTATTCCATTTCCGCCATCAGCAAGAAAGTGGTCTCGACCCTGTCCGAGCCCCTGACCATCCACGTCTTCTTCACCAGGAACCTGCCCGCCCCGCACAACAACACCGAGCGCTACCTGGAGGACCTGCTCAAGGAATACGCCCTCGCTGCCAACCATTTCTTCAATTACCAGTTCCACAACGTCAGCCCCCAGGACGAGGAGACGGGCAAAACGGTCAACGAGAACCAGGCGCTGGCCGGCGATTACGGCATCTACCCGGTGCAGATCCAAAAAATCGAAAAAGACGAAGTGAAATTCCAGAAGGCGTACATGGGCATGGCCCTGATTCACGGCGACATGGTGGAACGGATCCCGACCATCACCGGCACCGAGGGGCTGGAATACAAGATCACCACCGTGATCCAGAAGATGAACAACAAGATCAGCGCGCTGCTGCGGCTGCCCGAGAAGATCCAGGTCAAGCTCTTCCTGTCCTCCTCCCTGAACATTGTCGCCCCCTATATCAACGTTAGCGGCCTGGGCGAAATTCCGGCCAAGGTGGAAACGCTGGTCAACAAGCTGAACGAAAAGAATTACGGCCAGTTGGCTTTCGCCAGCCACGACCCGTCAGCGGATCCGGCGGCCGCGGCCGGGCTGGCCAAGTACAATCTCTTCCAACTGCAGTGGCAGAAACAGGTGGACCGGCAGGGCAAGGAGATCCCCGGCGGATCGGGCGTGGCCGGGATCGTGATGCAAACCAGCCGCAAATCGCTGTCGATCCCCCTGATCCGCGTCTTGCGCATCCCCCTGATCGGCGACCAGTATCAGCTGGAATCGATGGAAAACATGGAAAAATATCTCGGCGACGGTATCGAGAGCATGCTGGACATCAACGAGAAAATCGCCTACCTGGCCGATTTCGGCACGCCGCCCCTGCAGGCGGGAATGGTTGGCCCCAACCAGCCGCAGGAGCAGGACCTGGCGAACTTCAGCGGCCTGGTAGCGGACAGTTATTCCCTGCAGCTGGTGAAGCTCAAGGATGAAAAGATCCCCGACAATGTGAATTGCCTGATCATCGCCGGCCCCAAGGAGGAATTTTCCGATTATGCTTTGTTTCAAATCGACCAGTTCCTGATGCAGGGGAAATCCCTGGCTATCCTGCTTGACCCCTTCAACGAGATCGTCCCCGAGCGCAACCCGTCCTATTACAATCCCAACCAAGGCCCGATGTATGTTCCCCTGAACACCGGGCTCGAAAAGCTGCTCGCCCATTACGGCATCCGCTGCAGGAAATCCTACCTGCTGGACGAAAACTGTTACCAGCAGCGGCAGGACCCGGCTTACGGCGGCGGCGAACAGCCCATTTATTTCGCGCCGCTGATCGCATCGCCCTATATTAACGAGGGCAGCGATTTCATGAAGAACATCGAGCGCCTGATCCTGTTCAAGGCGGCGCCGCTGGAGATCGACCCGGCCAGGGTCAAGGAAGCGGGCCTGAGCGCCCGAATGCTCTTTTCGTCCTCGGCCAAAGCCTGGGAGATGAGCGGCCAGATCAACCTCAACCCCTATTTCATCCAAAAACCGCAAAACGCGGGGCAGCAGAAGATCTATCCCTTGGCCTATGTGTTGTCGGGCGCTTTCCCCAGTTATTTCGCCGGCAAGCCCGTCCCTGAAAAACCGCTTGCGGCCGCGGCCGCGGCCCAAGCCAAAGTCAAAACCGCGGCGGTCAAGAAAGACGCGCCCAAGGCCGCAGCCAAGGCGGCCATCGACATGTCCAAGATCAAGACCGCCGGCAGCCCCATCGCCAGGGGCAAGGCAGGGAAGATTTTCCTGATCGGCACCTCGGAGATCCTGAAAAACAACCTGCTGGACCAGGCCGGCGAATCCCCCAACGCCTTGTTCCTGATGAATTTACTCGATTTCCTGAATAACCGGGAGGATGTCGCCCTGATGCGCGGCAAGCGCCAGCGTCTGAATCTCATGGGCGAGATCAAGGGCGGCACCAAGACCTTCGTCAAGACCTTCAACATCGCCGGCCTGCCGGTCCTGGTGGTCCTGGCCGGCATCCTGGTCTGGATCAGGCGCAAGAACCGGCAAAAAAGAATACAGCTGCTGTTCAGGAAATGAACCAAAACAAGCAAGGAGGCAAGCCATGAAGCTCGGCAAAGGCAAAAGCGAAACTATCATCCTCGGCGCCGCGATCATCGCCATGCTGATTTACCTGGCGCTGCGCAATCCCGACCGCATGAACTATCAACTCCCCCGCCTGGCGCCCATCGCCAGGGTGGATATCAGCCGCGTCGACATCGTCCGGGCCGGGCAAACGCTCCGCCTGGAAAAAAAAGACAACGGCTGGTTTATCCAGCCCCAGGGTTTTTCGTCCGACCCGGCCAAGGCCAACGCCATCGTGGACGCCATCGTGAACCTGAGACTGGCGGCGCTGGTCTCCGAGTCCAGGAACTATTCTCCCTATGGGCTTGACCGGGAAAACGCCATCGTGGTCAAAGCCTATGAAAAGGAGCGGCTGCTGCGGGAATTCTCGATCGGTAACGCCGCATCCACCTACAGCCACACCTACGTGAAGCTGGACGCCGACCCCAGGGTTTTCCACGCCCGCAACTCATTCCGCGGCGATTTTGACCAGAAAGTCGACGGCCTGCGCGACAAGACCGTGCTGCGGTTTGACAAGACTGAAATTTCGGCTGTCGAGATCAGCACGGCTGCGGAGAAAATTCTTTTCAGCAAGAATGCCAAACCGGTCGATGTGAAGCCCAATGAAGCGAAACCACAGGCGCAGGCAGAGCCGGCGCAGGGGGAAACGTCATGGCTCATGGCCGACGGTAAACCGGGAAATAACACTGAATTGAACGGCATCATCGAGCAAACCTACCAGTTAAGCTGCGAGCAATTCATCGCCGGTAAGAGCAAAGATGATTTCAAAGAACCTATTTACACGGTGCTCTTGAAAGGGCGCAAGGATTTCCGGTTGTCCATTTTCCAGAAGGCAGAAAAAGAGATCAGCTACACGGCCCTGTCATCGGAAAGCCCTTATCCATTTTTACTCAGCTCGTATACGGCTGAGAACATCATGAAAAAGCCTGAGATTCTGAAAAAAGAAACAACCGCCTCCAAATAGTAGCGGTTCGTGAACCGCCCTTCTTATATTCCAAATTTCAATGTTCTAAATTAAGGTAAAAATGATGAAATTAAATTGTTTTTGCATATTTGTCGGCCGTTTGCTATAATTAATACATGGAGAAACCAATCCGCATC
The DNA here is from genome assembly GCA_026393775.1 of Candidatus Aminicenantota bacterium. Lineage (GTDB taxonomy): Bacteria > Acidobacteriota > Aminicenantia > UBA2199 > UBA2199 > UBA2199. The sequence goes on along the minus strand of JAPKZM010000031.1, from coordinate 7,469 downwards.
AACATTATAGAAGGTTTGGAGACGCTGGACTTCGAATACTGGAGAAAGACGACGCCGGAAGAAAGATTGGATGCAGTCCAACATTTGCGGGAGATGGTTTCAGGTCTGAAAAGTGAGAAAGAGAGAAGAATAAAAAAAGTTATCAAGATTATTAAACTGAAAAAATTTAGTAGTTAAGTGATGACGAATTCGGTTATTGTCTTAACCCCCATTGTGTGATAAAAATAAGCCATGAAAGTGCAATTGACGCCCGCGGCGCTGCGCGAAATATCCGTTCTGCGCTCGATTGGATACAAGGGGGCGGGATTCTTGCTGGGAGACGCGATCGGCCATTTCGTCATCATCGACCAGCTCCTGGTCCTGGATTTCAGCCGCGAACATGGCGATGACGTGTACCGCTCCGTTTTGGCGAGTTACCGGCAGCGGCTGCAGGGAGTGTTCTTCTGTCGGCGCCGGCCGTTTGTCCTCGATCGTTTTTTGCAGGACCTGGTCGTGGTGATCGACGGGGACGAGATCGAAATACGGCACTGCGAATTTTCCGCCAGCAAGCGGAAAGCCGTCCTGGTACCGCTGTTGGAGGACAAGGAGGAGAAATGGCCGAATTGAGCCGGCAGGAAGAGAAGGAACTTTTATCCCTGGCCCGCCATACCATCAACAAGCACCTGGCTTCTGGCAAGGGGGAATACCCTCCCGTCAGCAATCCCGTTTTCAAGGAAAAACGGGGGGTCTTCGTGACCCTGCACCGCCAGGGCGACCTGCGCGGCTGCATCGGATACCCGCTGCCCTACAAGCCCCTCTGGGAAGCCGTGGTGGACAATGCCATTGCCGCCTCCAGCGAGGATCCCCGCTTTCCGGCGGTCACGGCGGCGGAGCTGCCCGGACTCCATATCGAGATTTCCGTTTTGACCGTACCGCAGCCGGTCGCCAGCCATGAATCGGTGAAGGTCGGCCGCGACGGGATCATCATCAGCAAGGGCTTTCAGCGCGGCTTGCTGCTGCCCCAGGTGCCGCTGGAGCAGGGCTGGGACCTTGAGCAGTACATTTCCTACGGCTGCCTTAAGGCCGGGCTGGCCCGGGATGAATGGAAAAGAGGGGTAAAAATAGAGACTTTCCAAGCCCAGGTCTTCGGGGAAAAAGAGCCGGCCGAGAAACCATGAGCCGTTCCCATTGCCTCGAGATCCAAAGCCGGCAGGAGATCGAGTTCATCGATATCACGGCATCCGTGCGCGAGTTCGTGCGGGCAAGCCAATGCCGGGAAGGGGTGCTCCTGATTTTCGCTCCGCACACCACGGCCGGGGTGACCATCAACGAGAACGCCGATCCGGACGTCCGGCACGATATCGGGGAATTTTTTAAGCGCCGGCTTCCCCGGCAGGATTATTTCCGCCATGGCGAAGGCAATTCGCCGGCGCATATCCTGTCCAGCCTGGTATCGGCTTCCGAGACCCTGATCATCGAGAACGGCGAACCGCTCCTGGGCACCTGGCAGGGCATTTTCTTCTGCGAGTTCGACGGCCCGCGCCGGCGCCGCGTCCATCTGAAAATAGTTCCCGGTTGAGTCATGGCTGACGAAAACGGGGAGGAGAGGCGCACGATCCACTCCCGGCTCCGCTTCCTCCTGGTTTTGATCTTGATCCTGGCCGCGATATCGGCTCTGCTGCACCTGGAGAAGTTTCGCCGCCTGAAGGATATCGGCCGCGGCAAGGAGAAGCTTGCCGCGCTGGTGCGTTCCAGGCCGGTCGAGGCGACGATGGCCCGGCGCGCCCGCTTTTACCAGATCCAATATTTTCTCGGCTATCCCCCGGCCGCATCCTACGCCGCCGCCGACTTGGCACGCCGCATCGCCGCCATCGACGCCCCGCTGCGGCTGCTCTCCGTCCAGATTGACCCGGGGGTGCACGATCTGGGTTTCGAACTGACCGTCGAGGCCGCCACCGGCGGCCCCGGGGAAGCGCGGCGGCTCGCGGTTTTTCTTGAGCGGCTGCGCCATGTCCCCAACGTCGTCCTGGCCGATCTTTCCGGACCGGGCGCCGGCATCCGTGGCGGCGGAGTGCGCGTCTATACCCTCAACGGCCGAGCGGAGCTGCAGCCATGAGGACGGGAAAACTGGGGCGTGCCTTGCTCCGGGTGTTGGTGGTATCGGCCGTGTTGGCCGCTTTCGGGGCTTTTGACTGGTACCCGACGATCAGGGATCTCGGCCGGTTGAGGCTCGAACGGAACGACATTGAGCGGAAAACACGGGAGTATGCCGTTATGGCCTCCCGATTTGCCTCAGTGGATGACGAAGAAGAGCAGGCATTCAGCCGCAGCGAAGCGGCGCTGCTCCGTTCGCTGCCGCTGGCGGAACGGGAGGGCGTTTGGACAGGGCTCTTTATTTCGGAATCGCGGACTTGGGCTAGGAAGGATGGCATCCGCAGCGCCCGGTGCTTGATCGCTCCCCCGAAGACCGAACTCGAGGATATCGAAACGGGAGGCGGCGCCCTCCTTGCAAATTGGATCAACTGCTGGCAGGCCAACGCGATCACCGAGGCTTTCGCCATCGCCGCCGACTCGGGCCGCTCTCCCTGGCGCGGAACCTTTGCCGGCTTGCACTTGAGCCCCGGCCGGCGTTTGTCCAGCCGCCCCCTGGCCATCGCGCTGGGCGCCCCGCTGCCGGCATTGCTGGACTTTGTCAATCACATTTCCTGGGGGACGACCCGCCTGGAGATCGTCCGCCTGCACCTGGAGCCGGGAGCTCCCGATTCCCGCGCCTGGATGGTCGTGCGCGGCTATTTCCTCTCCGGCTATCCTTCGGCATGGGACCTCCGCTGGGAAAAGAGCCTGGGAGATGACCTGCTCATCGATCCCGATTCGCCGCTGCTCTGGCAGAAGGTAGACCCGGGGTTCATCTACTTGGAAGAAAAAAGGGCGCTGGCCCCCGCCGGCGCACCCCCCTGGTGACCCCGTGCGTGTCGTGGCGCAGAGGGTTTCGCAGGCCAGCGTTGAAATTGAGGGGCTCGTCACCGGCTGCATCGGGGCGGGGCTGCTGCTGCTGGTCGGCATCGAGAAGGGGGATGGCGACAGGGAAATCGTTTTCATGGCCGAAAAAATCCTCAACCTGCGGATCTTCGCCGACGCCGACGCCAGGATGAACCTGAGCGTCCGGGACGTCAAAGGTGAAATCCTCTCCGTCTCGCAGTTCACCCTGGCCGCGCGCGGCAAAAAAGGGCGGCGGCCCGATTTTTCGAGCGCCGAAGAACCCGGCCGGGCCGAGGAGCTGTACGACCGCTTCAACGGGCTGCTGGTCGCGTCCGTGCCGGTGGTAACCGGAAAGTTCGGCGCCATGATGGACGTTCACTCGGTTAACCACGGCCCCGTGACCATCATTCTTGAGAAGGCCTCAGACGACCTGAAGCCCTCATAAGGGTTAAAAAAAGGTAAAAGTAATAAAATCCCAAATCTCAAATCCCAAATAAGTACCAAGTTCCAAATTCCAATGTCCAAAACAAAGACGCTGCCAGTTTCTTCTCTTCGTTTTGATCATTGGGTGATTGGAAATTGGAATTTATTTGGGATTTGGAGCTTGGTGCTTGGAATTTCTTCTCTTACTTTTACCTTTTTCCTTTTGCCTTTTTAGCTTATTCCCCCGGAAAGGCGGGCCCCCCCCATGTAGCGGGGGGGGAGTTTTTTTTGGTGGGAGTTATGGTTATATTAAGGGGGGAGAGATGGAAAGGCTAATTAATTTTTGCATTGTCGGTCTTTTTGCCCTCTTTTTTTGGCTGGGATTCTTTTGCCGTCTTGCCGTTCGCCGTGTCGCTTTTCTTGTAATCGGTGATGTACCAGCCCTTGCCTTTGAATTGGAACGAGCTCAGTGACATTATTTTTTTTGTTTTGCCCTGGCAGTAGATGCATTTGGTGATGGGGGCGGCGCCGATGCTCTGCAGGGCTTCGAACGTTTTCCCGCATTTTGAACATCGATATTCGTATATCGGCATTTCCATCACCTCGATAAAAAATATATACCATATTTGCTGCTGGCTGTCAACAAAAAAATGATGCATCTTTCCCCGCTCTGCAAGCGTCATTATAGTTTATAAGGAGAATTGTATTTTATGAAGAAATATGCTATAAATTTACATTCAGTCCAAATTCATGCGAGGTTTTTATGCTTAAAAAACTGCCATGGCTGATGCTGGTATTCTTGCTTGTTCAATCCCTTGGTGCTGAAACCATACAAGAGATCCAAATTGAGGGCAACAAAAAGGTCTCCCGCGAGACGGTCCAGTTTTATTTAAAATCCCGTGCGGGCGGCTTTTACGATGATGAAAAAATAAAGGAAGATTTCAAAACCTTGTGGGAAACGGGCTTTTTTGAAAATATCCGTATCGAAACCGATAATGGCGACAATGGCAAGATCGTGCGTTTTATCCTGACGGAAAACCCCTCGATCTCCTCCGTGGTCTACAAGACTAGCAAGGGTGTCAAGGAGAGCGATATCATCCAGAAGCTTCAGGATAACAACATCACCATCCAGGCTTTTTCCTATTACAGCCCGGCCAAGGTTCGCAGGGCCAAGAAGATCATCACCGACATGCTGCTGGAAAAGGGCTTCAACCAGGCCAACGTCACCATCGATGAAAAACTGGATAACGGCCAGATCGCATTGGCCATCCAGGTTGACGCAGGCCCCAAAACCAGGATCTGCCGGGTGGTTTTTCCCGGCTTGGACGAAAAATTGCTGTCCCCCGGTTTTTTAAGCCGGGGTTTGAAGAATAACCAGAGCCATTCCTTATTCTCCACCCTCATGGGCAAGGATATTTACAACCGCGAAAAAATCAATGAGGACCTGGATGAAGTCCGTTTACGGCTTCAGCAGAAAGGCTTTCTGGAAGCCAAGGTCGGAACGCCCGAACTCAGTTGGATAACCCAAAAGACGGTTTTAGGCAAAGTTCAAAAAATGCTCGTCCTCAGCATCCCGGTGGAAATGGGACCTTGCTACCGGACGGGCAGCATCGCCATCGAAGGCAACAAGGTCATTCGCACCGATTTTTTAAGGCAAATGGTCACCATGAAAAAAGGCAGTGTCTACGACATCAAGAAAAGAAATAAAGCGATCGAGGACATACAGAAATTTTACGGCGGCCTGGGGTACTTTTACGCCCAGGTGGCGCCCCAAGAGAATTTGGATCCGGTCAAAAAAATCGCCGACCTGACCATCCATATCCAGGAAAATGAGGTGGTATACCTGGGGAAGCTTGAATTCAAGGGCAACACGTTCACCAAGGACCATGTCATCCGCCGTGAATGGTTTCTGCGCGAGGGCCGGCGTTTAAACATCAATGCCTTGGAAGATTCAATCAAAAGAATGAAGCAGCTGGGATTGGTGACAATTGAGAAAATGCCGGAAATCAAGCCCGACCCCCAGGATCCGCAAAAAATCAACATTACCGCCGACGTCAAGGAAGTAAACCGGCAGATGATCAATTTCAATGTCGGTTACAGCGGCTACGAGGGCTGGTTCATCGCCGCCGGCTATTCGACCCAAAACTTCCTGGGCCTGGGCGAAGTCTTTTCCCTGAACCTGCAGCAGGGCACCATCGCCAAGACATACCAATTCGCCTTTACCGAGCCTTATTTATTCAATTCCCAGGCCAATTTCGGCATCGATATTTCCAAAACGTATTATCGTTATCCTTACCTATACACGCGCCAGGGCGAGGGCTTCAACATCTCCACTGCGACCCGTTTTTGGAAATTCTGGGGGGCATCGCTGGTCTTCAGCATGGAAAACGTATCCATTTCGGATGTCAATGAAACGTACAAGCAAAGTACCTACTATTCCTACTATTATACCGAAGGCAAGAGGCTCATTTCAGCCATCAATCCCGTGATCTATTATTCCACCGTCGATTCACCGATTTTTCCTCGTTCGGGCAGTAAATTCATGGTCGACTATCGTTATGCCGGCGGATTTCTTGGGGGCGATATCTACTCACACAGGCTGAAACTGGAACTGATCAAATTCATCCCCGTCTGGTCGACCCATGTCATCGGCCTGCACTCGGTTTACGAGGTCATCGAACCGTTCGGCGGCAAGGTGATCCCCTTCTATGAGAAATTCTTCCTGGGTGGCGAGCGCTCCATTCGCGGCTTTGAGACGTTCACTATTGGCCCCCGGGGCTCGAACGGCGCGGTCCTCGGCGGGAACAAGTCGCTTTATTTCAATTTGGAATACGCCATCCCCATGACCGAGCAATTTTCCTTCGTCTTTTTTTATGATTTCGGCAACGCCTATGACACCGGCATCCCAATCAGTCTCAAGGATGTTTACCAGTCGTCCGGTCTGGAACTGAAAATATTCGTTCCCATGCTGAATGTCCCGTTTCGCCTGATTTTCGCCTACAACTACCGCCTGCTTAATCCGGTGGACAATCATTTCGTTTTCCGCTTCGCCGTCGGACCATCATTTTATTAACAATAAAAAAGGAGACTTACATGAAAAAAAATTTGCTTTTAATCGTCGCGCTGCTGGCCCTGACCACTTTTGTTTTTTCGGAAATGAAAATCGGGATCATCAATCCCCAGACGCTGCAGGATTCCATCAAAGGCAAGGAAGCCAGTGAAAGATTGAGATCCCTGCTGCTTTCCAAACAGAAAAAAAGTGACGCTATGCAGATGGAGATTGCTGCTCTAGAAAAAGAAACCATGTCTTTAGCTCTAAACCAGGAAACCAAGGAGAAGAAATCAATTGAATTACAGAACAAGCGGGTCGATTTCAAGCGCTATGCTGAGGACGCCCAGAAAGAGTTATCTCTAGCGGAACAAAAGGAAATGGAAGCTTACCAGCGCCATGTGATTCCCGTCATTGAAAAGATTGCCAAAGAGGAAGGTTATTCTTTGATCCTGATCTGGGGCTCGGGAAGTGTAATGTATTTCGAGCCTGCTATGGATATCACCGGAAAGGTCGTCAAAGCCCTTGACGCCCAGGCTGCCGCCGTCCCCACCGCCACCAAGAAATGAACCTGCCTCTGGGAATCGAGGACATCAAGAAGATCCTGCCCCACCGCTATCCCTTCCTGCTGGTGGACCGGGTGACCGAGTGCGACGGCCAGACGAGGATCAAGGGCTACAAGAACGTTACCGGCACCGAGGATTTCTTTCAGGGGCATTTCCCCGGTAACCCGGTTATGCCGGGGGTCTTGCAGATCGAAGCCCTGGCCCAGCTCGGGGCCGCGCTGCTGATGCAGCGCTTCACCGGCCAGCACGTCTTCGCCTATTTCGCCGGCATCGAAAAGGCGCGCTTCAAGGGGAAGGTGGTCCCGGGCGACCGCCTCGACCTCGACGTGTTGGTAACTCGCGATCGCGGCAAGTTCGCGATCATCGAGGGCAAGGCTTCGGTCGATGGCCAGATCACCGTCCAGGCGACCCTGATGTGCATGGTGGGCCAGTGAGTGTACTGCTGATCCATCCCAGCGCCGTGATCAGCCCCA
>JAPKZM010000275.1 GCA_026393775.1 Candidatus Aminicenantota bacterium | reverse complement strand
CCGCATCCCGGTCCACATTTTCCCCGGCCGCATGCAGTCGCTACAGCCAGAGCTGGAACGATTTTCAGAGAGTAATTCCATACTGCAAGCTTTCTGGCAAAATTTGCAGGAGGGTTTTGCTTATTTTGAACGCGAGCACATCCTGCCCAAAATCACGGTCGACGGCCACGGCCGATATGTTTTCAGCGATCCACTCCTTTAATGCGTCCGATAAGCGCTCGTTCTACTCCTTGACCTTGCCCTTGACGTTGCGGATCTTGACGCCGCCGCTGCCGGCTTCATCGATGATTACGTCTTTTTCGACTCCGTCGATCTCGATGTCGCCCGAACCGTCTTCGATCGTCACCGAGCCGAGGACGCGCTGTAGGCTGATCTGGCCCGAGCCGTCGTCGATGGTGACGTCGCTGCCGGCATCGTTCAGCTCGATATCGCCTGAGCCATCTTCAATCTTGAGCAGGCCTCCGATTCGGACCAGTCTGATCTCGCCGGAACCGTCCTCGATATCCACCTGCCCCTTGATGCCGGTCAGGCATATATCGCCCGACCCGTCCACCAGCTCCACGTTCCCGTCACTGTCGCGGATGTCGATGTCACCGGAACCGTCATCGATCACCAGCACCAGCCGGCGCGGCACGCGGACATCGAGGTCGATGCGCGCATCGTTATGGTGGCCAAAGAGCGATGACAGAGTGAATTCCTCTTCAATCTTGGCGGTCAATTCAGCCTTGCCGGAGACTTTTTCCAGCTTCAGGGTCACGAATTCTTTTTTAAAATCGGCCAATTCGTCATCGGCAATGCCGTTGACATTCAGGACCGCCGCGACTTCTATCTGCTCCAAGCCGTCAACGCCCAGAACCTTCAGGTATCCGGCCCCGCAATCGATGCTCAGGGTTTTCATATCGCTGGCGGCCAAGGTGAGCGTTTCCCGGCGCTGGGCCGCGGAAGCGACGCTCCAGCCGACGACTAAAAGCAGCACGATAAACAGAACGATTTTTTTCATGGTGCCTCCTCAAATGGATATAACGAAGCAGCAGAAAAAAAGTTCCCCTCAAAAAGACCGCAATAGCCTCCCCTTTTCCGGCCTCACTCGATCGTGAACCATTTTTCACAGGACGCCTTTTTCGGCGAATACGCGTCCCTGACTTGAGTGATCAGCTTATACTTTCCCTTTTCCAGCCCGCTGAGAGTGTAGGTGAAAGTCAGAGAGATCTCCGTATTGGAGTTCCAGGATTTGAACGGCAGGACGGCGAAATCGGTCTGCCCGCCAAGAATTTTGCCCTGGGCATCGGTCACCTGGAAATCGGCCTTGAAACCGAATTCATAATATCCCGCCGGGTTCTTATTCAATACGTATCCAGCCGGTTCCATATAAACGTAAATCAGTTCAGCGGCGGCAAAGAGATCATTCTCCCTAGGCGAAAATATGCCATAGCTGTTGTCTGCTCCCTTGACAAACCGGACATGTTCTAATAACAGCGGCGATTCCGCCAAGAAAGAAAGCATGAGCGACCTCAATGCGGCCAGGGCCTTGCTGTAGTCTTTCCCTGCGGCGGCGGACTTAAAAACTCCGAAAGACCCATCGAATGGCCCGACCGCTGCAGTTTGAGCACTTTCAGCCGTTCCGGTTTTTGCGTAGCCTATAAACGCCATGACCGCAATGAGCCCAAGTAAAAAGAATTTTTTCATCGTCTCCCCCTTAGTAACCGTGATATATGGGTATTTTATCATACTCAGCAACAGGCTATTTGATCAGATCCAGCGCCTCGCGCGGCACAAAGAAAGCCATGCCATTGTACACTACCAGGGAGTGCAACATTATTGACCGGCCGTCCAGGTCGGCCTCGTTCTTGTTGGCCGGCAGACGCAATACCTGAGTCCCTTTGCTGACGACCAGCACTTTGTTCCCGGGCGTTTTTTCTTCGATGGCTACGTTGGCTCCTTTTTCCGCGAACATTTTCAGCGCCGGCAGATATAAAATCTTGTTCCATTCCCGGAGGTTGAGGTTCAATATTTCGTCAATATACCAGGCGACGGCCGTGTTCTGGACGACACCGCTCAAGCGATAACCGCGCGGATGGAAAATGGCCAGCGGCACGTCCTCGCCGGTGTGGCCGTCGGTCGTCCAACCGAGATAGGCGACGCGGCTGAGGATGGGGCCGAGAATCGCGGCCAGGCCGAATTGATTATGGCGGCGCCTGGCGAAGTACGCTTGAACCCGCGCCAGCTCCTCTTGGTTGAGCGCCAATCCGTACTCCCCGCCGATCAGGACGCTGATGGCTCCGGCGCTCAGGTCGTTTGCGGCCAGGAGCATTTTTTCCACGCCCTCGGCCGTATGTCTGGCCTTGCGCAGCGGCTCAATAAAGGCAGGGAGTCCCGGCCTCTCCTTCAGGGAGTTAACCGCCAGGTCGCCGATAGACAACCCGCCGCAGCCGTGGTCGGACACGACGATCACCGCCGTATTGCAGTCCCGGCGGGCAAAGGCGAGCGCGGCGGCCACCGCCCGGTCGAAAGCCAGCACTTCGCTGACCACCCCGACCGGTTCGTTGTCGTGCGCCGCCCAGTCGATCTTGCTGCCCTCGACCATGAGAAAAAAGCCGTTGCGATGGCGTTGCAACAGGGAGATGGCCTTGGCGGTCATTTCCGCGAGGCTTGGTTCAGTGGCCGCCCGGTCCAAATCATTGGCCATTTCCTCCTGGGCAAAAAGACCCCAAACCCGGCCGGACAATGGAGCGAGCATTTCTTTGCGGTTGCGGACCAGGCAGTATCCTTTTTGACGCAAAACGGCCATCAAGTCTTCCCCATCCTTGCGGTTCCGCCCTTCGAGATACAAGGCGCCGCCGGCCAGCACGACATCGATTCCATTGTACACCTGTTGTTCGGCAATGGCTTCGAAATCCTTGCGCCGGTCCTGGTGGGCGGAAAACGCGGCTGGGGTCGCGTGCGGTATTTCGCACGTCACCACAATCCCGGTCGCCTTGCCCGCCAGTTTAGCCGCTTCCAGTACCGTGACCAGCGGTCTTTCTTCCGCGTCGGTGCTCAGCTTCGGATCGATGCCCCACATGGAAACTTCTTGCGGCAGGAGCCCGATAAAACCGGTGAAGCTCTTAAATCCGGTGGCAAAAGCCGTGGCCGCCGGGGCCGAATCGGTCAACGGCGTATTGGCGCCATAGGTGCGCAATAAACCGCAGATCCATTCATCTATGGCCAGCGTAGCGCCGCCATTGTACCAGCGTGAAAGTGTGAGATGAGCGACACCGGTTCCATCGGCGATCAGCAGGATGACGTTTCTGACTCCCTTTTCGCCGGGCTCCGATTTTGCCTCAAGGGCAGCATTGGAAACGACTAGCAAAGAGACAACGATTGCCAGCAGGTGAAACCCGCGCCAAGTCTTATTCATCATGATTTTTTCCCCTTAATCTCCCCGGCGATGGTATTCACCCTGAGCCAAGCGACGATCATTTCCAATTGCCGGGCGTCCGTCCCGTCGAATTGCGCTAGGCAGTCGCTGTCCACGTCCAAAACTCCGGCCACGTTGCCGCTGCCGTCTCTGTAGGGCACGACAATTTCGGATAGCGACCGCGAATCGCAGGCGATGTGGTCGGGAAATTGCCGTACGTCGGGAACGATGATGGTTTTTTCCCCCTTGACGCCGGCCCAGCACACGCCCTTGCCCTTGGCCAGAACTTGGCAGGCCAGCGGCCCCTGGTACGGGCCAATGACCAGTTCACCCTGGACGAGGCGGTAAAATCCGCACCAGAAAAAATAATCGAACTTGTGAAAAAGCAGCGCGGCGATCGTGGCCATGCGGGCCAGCGGGTCGCAAGTCTTATCGAGCAATCCGGCCAACTGCGTTTGCAGCCGCTGGTACCGGGCAATTTTTTTTTCCTTGTCCACACTGCGCCTCCGTTTATTTTCCTCTACTCCCGGCGTAGCGATAATGAATCCCGGAACGCTTCCCCTTCATGATCCGGAAAATGCGCTCGGCCACCAGGTTCGGGCCGACCGGCCGGGCTCCCCTGGGTAAAACCTTCGCACCGACCAGGCTGGGTGATATCGAGCGCCGGGACGACCTGCAGTTCGAAATCGGCGCTGAGATCGCGCCCGCTTACGACGGCTGTCGGCCGCTCGTGGATCGGCCCAAAATTGTTGACCAGGTATCGGCAGGCAACGAGTTTTTTCCGCTGCCGATGTAAAAAATCCTCGACCCCCCGCGGGGTGGAGAAATCGCCGGCAAGCCATTGCACCGATGCCGAATCCGGGAATGGATGCTGGTGGTATTGGGCCAGCACCTGGAAACCTTCGTCTGAAAATTTCGCGACCAAAGCCCGCCCCAGCAATCCCGAGGCGCCGGTGATTAGAACTGTTTCAGACATTTTTCGTTATGCGTAATGCGTGATACGTTATGAGGTGCAGCATTTTTTTAAGCCATTCAGATTCTTGCTTTTTCGCATAACGCATAACGGAGTCCTTTGAGTTCGTTCACGCATCACGAAGTTGCCTCTTGCACAGCTCGACGGTGTTGTGCATGAGCATGGTCACCGTCAGCGGCCCGACCCCGCCCGGCACCGGCGTATAGTGGACGGCCTTGGCAAACGCCTGGTAGTGGATGTCGCCGGTGATGACCGAGCCTTTCTTCTGGAAGGCCTCGTACTGGGAGCGGGGGCAGTGCTTGTCGAAGTCCGCTTCCTTGTTGATATGGTTGATGCCGACGTCAATCAGGACGGCCCCGGGCTTGACCATCTCGGCAGTGATGAATCCGGGTTTGCCGACGGCGGCGACCACCAGGCCGGACTCGCGCAGGATCCCGGTCAGGCCGGCGGTGCGGGAGTGGCACAAGGTGACTGTGGCGTTGCGGTTGGAGAGCATCACGGCCATGGGCTTGCCGACGAGGAAGCTCCTTCCGACCACGGCCGCGTTCATGCCCGCCGGATCGATGCCGTAGTGGTCGAGGATGCGCATGACGCCCAGCGGGGTGCAGGGAAAGATGCGGCCGCGGTTTTGCAGGATCAGCCCCTGGTTGAAGGGGTGAAAGGCATCGACATCCTTTTCCGGGGCAATGTGGTCGATGACTCCCCAGGGATCGATGTGCCTGGGCAGGGGCATCTGCACCAGGATGGCGTGGATCAACGGATCGCTGTTGGCCGCAGCGATGGACTGGATGACCTCTGCTTCGGCCGCGTTTCCCGGAAGCTTGACCAGCCGGGAAAGAATGCCCATTTTTTCAGCCAGCTTGTTTTTTGAGTTCACGTAGGAACTCGAGGCCGGATCGTCGCCGACCATGATCACAACGAGGCCGGGGACAACTCTCCTCTCATTCCTCAGCCGTTCGATCTCCAGTCCGATCTCCTGCTGGATCTTCTCGGCGACCAGCTTCCCGTCCAATACTCCCATGTGTTCCTCCTGGTTATGTGAAGGAAGGATCGAATGAACCCGGTTTCAATCCAGCAGGTGCGAGACCAAGCCGTCCTTGAGCTTGGGCTCGAACCAGGTCGACTTGGGCGGCATGATCCTGCCGGCGTCGGCTACGGCGAACAACTGCTCGATGGTGGTGGCGCGGAAGGAAAAGGCGACCGCGAACTGGCCGTTATCGACTTTTTTCTCCAGTTCGCCGGTGCCGCGGATGCCGCCGATAAAATCGATGCGCTTGTCGGTGCGCGGGTCGCAGATGCCAAGCACCGGGGCCAGCAGGTTGTTCTGCAGGATGGAGACGTCGAGCGAAGCGATGGCATCGGCCTTGTCGAACGTACCGGGTTTGGCGCGCAGGCGATACCACTCCCCCCCGATGTACATGGAAAATTCCAGGGGCTTGGCCGGCTCTTTTTCGACCGTCGGCTCGCAGCTGAAGCGCTCGGAAATACGGGCGAGAAAATCGCCCGGGGCCATGCCGTGCAGGTCCCTGACCACGCGGTTGTAGGGCAGGATCTTCATCTGGTTGTGGGGAAAGATGACGGCCAGGAAAAAATTGTACTCCTCGTCCCCGCTGTGGCCCGGGTTCGCCTCCTGGCGCTTGGCCTTGATCTGGGTGGCGGCGGCGGAACGGTGGTGGCCGTCGGCGACGTACAGGACGGCCAGTTTCCTGAATTCCTTCTGGATGGCCGCGACCAGCTTCTCGTCATCGACCACGTAGAAAATGTGGCGCACGCCGTCATAGGTCGAGATGTCGTTCTCCGCTTCCTTGGCCATCCCCATCGCAATCAGCTTGTCGATGGCCTTCTTTTGCTTGTAGGTCAGGAAGACCGGTCCGGTCTGGGCGTTGAGGGTCTCGATGTGGCGCTGGCGGTCGCGCTCCTTGTCCTCGCGCGTCAGCTCGTGCTTCTTGATCATGTCGTCCTGGTAGTCCTGGCAGGATGCGCCGGCGACCAGTCCGATCTGCACGTGCTCGCCCCATATCTGCTTGTAGATGTAAAAACACTTTTTCTTGTCCTGGATCAGGGCTTTTTCATTGATGAAGCGGGTGAAATTCTCCTTGCCCTTGGCGTACACCTCGCCGGCGTAGAGATCGGTCCCGGGCGGCAGGTCGATCTCGGGCTTGCCGACATGCAGGAACGAATAGGGATTGCCCTTGGCCAGCTCGCGCGCCTCGTCGGAACTGAGGACATCGTACGGCGGGGCGGCTATTTTTTCAGCCAAGTCCCGGCGCGGCC
>JAPKZM010000318.1 GCA_026393775.1 Candidatus Aminicenantota bacterium | reverse complement strand
CTCGATGCGGTCAACGGCTCGGGCATTCCCGTCGCTTCCGTGGACATCCCCTCGGGGCTGGGCGAGAGCTTTCCGCCTGAAGCCGGCATTCATGTCCAGGCCCGGGTTACGGCCGCATTGCACAGCCTGAAATGGGCCCATCTCGCTCCCGACGGCTGCCCGGACTGCGGCAAGATCCGTGTCTTGGACATCGGCATTCCCGATGATTTGAAAAACGACAAGGAGCACTATATCCGCTTGATTGAGCCCACCGATTTCAAGGCATTGCTGGCCAAACGCAAGGCGGATGCCCACAAGGGGACATTCGGACATGCCCTGGTCATTGCCGGTTCCGGCGAAAAGCCCGGTGCCGGCATCCTGGCAGCGTACGCCGCCTTGAAGACCGGGGCGGGCCTTTGCACTGCTGCTGTTTCGATGCGCAACCGTGATCTCTATGTGTTGGCCCATCCTGAGATCATGACCTTGCCCTACGAAAAACCGGAAGAACTCTCCGGGCGCTTGAACGATTTTTCCTGCGTCCTGGCCGGCCCGGGAATGGGCAATCGGCTTTCTACCCTAAAAACCGTATCACTGCTGCTGAGGGAATCGCACCAGCCGCTCGTCCTGGACGCCGATGCGATCAACGTGCTGCAGAACCAGACCAACCTGTTGCCGACGCGCGGCTCGCGGCCCCTGGTGCTGACGCCGCATCCCGGCGAGTTTGCCCGGCTGACCAACAAGACTCTCAAAGACATTCGGGAAAATCGCTTGGCCCTGGCCAGGGAGTTCGCCATGAAACACGGTCTTTACCTGGTCTTGAAAGGGCATCATACGCTGACAGCGACTCCCGAGGGTCGGGTCTGGGTCAACCAGACCGGTAACCCGGGAATGGCCACGGCCGGTAGCGGCGACGTCCTCGGCGGCATGATCGCCGGCCTGATCGCCCAATTCCATCCGCAACAGCCGATGGAAACGATCCTGGCCGCCTCCGTCTTCCTGCATGGTTTTGCCGGCGACCTGGTCGCGCGCCGGACCGGTGAGATGGGGCTGATGGCCAGCGATATCGCCGCCTCCATCCCGAAGAGCATTCTGGGAATAGATGGATTTCACTCTCCTTTCCTCGGCGCCTGAAAACACGTTAGCCTGCGGCCGGCAGCTGGGGCTCCAACTGCGGGGGCAGGAGATCATTCTGGTCAGCGGAGACTTGGGGGCTGGGAAGACTGTTTTCATCAAAGGCATCGCTTCCGGATTGGGAATTCCCGTACAGGAAGTGGTCAGCCCGTCTTACGTGCTGATGAACCAATACGAAGGCATCCATCCTTTGTTTCATTTCGATCTCTACCGCTTGGGCGGCCTGCTGGGGGCCCGGGAAAACCCCATTGACGAATTCATCGGCGCCGGGGTGGTGGCGGTGGAATGGGCACAGTTCGTGCGGCCCGATTATTTTTCTTTGACCGGGGTCATCGCTGTGGATATCGCCACGCTCGCTGACAGCCGTCGCCAGCTGCGCCTGCGCACGGAATTGTCCCACATCGTTTTTTCTTGAGCCCCTGGACCGGTTCGCTTAGGAATGGACCGGAGGCCACGTGTAATTGTCAGACTGGCCGCGGCAGCCGGCGGCCTGTCCGTTAAAGGTCGAAATTGCCGTTTCTTAGATCGGTCAGCCAGCGATGCAACGGCTGCAGCGGGCGGAACTTGTCGTAGCAATAGTCGATCAACGAAGCTGAATAAAACTCAACCGGGACATTCGTTTCCCAGCCGGCGTACAGGCCGTTGTGGAGAAGCAGCCCGGCATTGGGATGGGCGGGGTCCGTTCCGGGGGGGAGGCGCTTGTAATGCGGGTCGTCCAGGCTGAAGCCCGGGCGGGCAATGATTTTCTTGATGATCGCGGCCAGTTCGGCGCCGTATTCCGGATCGAGCGCGGCTTGGCGAAAACGCTCGAGCAGCGGCCGCGGGAAAATGTAGATTCCCCCACCCAGCAAGAGGCGGGGCGGTTCCAGGTGGAAGTAATAACCCGAGCATTCCAGGCGTGGTCCTTTGCCCTCCCAAAAAAATATCCCCATATGGGTTTTGTAGGGCGCCTTGTCCTGGCTGAAACGGGTGTCGCGGTAAATGCGGAACAACGAACCGTCCGGGCGCGGGTCGGCGGCGATCCCGGGGGTCAGGCGCCGCAGCCGCCCGCCCATACTTTCGACAAATGCCTGAGCCGGCCGCAGTACGAATTCATCGTAGCGACGACGCTGAGCTGTGAACCACTCGCGGGTGTTGTTTTTCGTCAGCTCGCGAAAGAATTTAACGGTTTCTTCGGAAAACCCCTTGAATTCATCCGTAGGCGCCATGTTCACCTCCGCCAGGCCCGGTCAGCCGAAGTATAACACAGCACCGGGCTCATGACCAGACGGCTGGATGCAGTAATGTTCCTCCAGATAAATCAGGGCGAAGCCGCAGGCCATAGGTCCCGGTGTGGTCGGCGTCAGCGGGCGGCGGTGAAGGTGCCCGACATGCCCCCGGCGCTGGTGAAGGTGCCGGAAATGGTGTCCTCGCTGGTGAACGTGCCGTTCATGGTCTCGGACCCGCCGGGGACCTCGCCGGTAAGCTGTAAGATCACGTTATTGCCGGAGACGGTGTAGGTGCCGTTGCCGCTGTGGCCGAGATTGTCCGCGACATGGGTGGTGCCCGCCTCCAGCGTACCGGTGCAGGTCAGCACCCCCGTGCCGTTGCCGCTGCCGCCCGCGGTGATCGCCCAGGTAAGGTTCCAGGACCCGGTGATGTCGTAGTCCTTGCCGGCCAGGCAGGCGGTGGAGCCGAAAATCAAGCAAACGGATAGCCATCCGCACAGGAATGCGTATTTCATCTTTTTTCCCTCCTCATGTGAACGGACCCCGGCCATATTGGCAGAAATGGCCATGGATTGTCAACAGAGGATCTCTGAATTTTCAACTTCGTGCCTTGTCCGTTCCCTTACAGCATGCCGCGCCTTGTTAGAAATCGTCACGACGCCGGATCAGAGCAGGGCGAAGCCGTAGGCCATGGGGATGGTGAAGCCGGTGCGGCCGATGAAGGGCTCGATCCGGCTGATGGCGACCTCGCCCATCGACTCCACCTTCTGCCGCAGCTCCCGGTAGTCCTTGAATGACTGGACCGATTCGTGTTTTTGCACCTTCCTGGGCCGGCAGGCGTGCAGCGCTTTCCAGCTCCTGGCGACCTTGTCCTCCTCGGCGACATAGTATGCCCACTCCGATCCGGGAAAATGGTCCGCGACCAGGACGTCTCCGGCCAGCCTGCGGGCGTGGGCGATGGCTTCGGCGGGATCGGGCAATTCGTGCAGGCAGAACTCGAACAGCATCACGTCGCCTGTTTGTTGACAGCGATAGAAGTCGGAAAGGACGATGGCGAACTTGCCGGCGAGGTCCGATTTTCCCAGGTTTAGGCGCAGCGTGTCCAGCGCCGCGGCGCTGCTGTCGACGGCAAACACCCGCTTGGCCGGGCGCGCGTACTCGATCATCTGACCGCCGCCGGCCCCGATCGAGACGATGGTCTTGCCGGTGAAATCGTAGAAGCCGAGCAGGTTGTTCAACAGTTGTTTGATATCTGCAGCCATGGCCATATTTTGAAGGCAAGCGGCGCATATGTCAATTGAATTTCGCCGGCTGCTGGCGCTCGCCCTCCTTTAAGCTGAAATAGAGGCGCGATTCCGCAAACCCTTGCAGGTTGAATGTTATCAGGAAAAGGCAATATTATCGGGAATATCGGCGTGACATAGTTGTGCAAAAAAAGAAGAATGCGGAGGAATCAAGCTCTTTCATCCTTTTTCACGAGTTTTCCACACTCTGATGTTCAAACCTCTGTCCCTTCCTGGACGGGCGATGAAGCGGCATGCGGGGACGATAGCCGGTGGCCTTGTCATCCATGAGTCTTTCGGTTACAATTATGATCAGCCTTTTTCTTTATTTTTGCATTTTTTCTTCTTGTTTTATCCGCTACAATAACGCTATGAACAGCAAATCGATCCTTCTGGCGGTGGCACTTGTTTTTTTGGCCGCGGCCGTGCTGCTATCGGCCCAGGTACAGAAGATCCGGAACGTTATCCCTGACGCGGCCCGACCCCTTCCCCTGGACGCCGTGCGCTTGACCGGCGGGCCGTTAAGGCATGCTCAGGAATTGGACGGAAAGTACTTGCTCGAACTCGAGCCCGACCGCATGTTGGCTTTCTTCCGTTCGCGGGCAGCCCTCCAACCCAAGGCGGAGCCCTATGGCGGCTGGGACGGCGGCGGGAAGAACCTCACCGGCCATATCGCCGGGCATTATCTCTCGGCCGCCAGCCTGATGTGGGCCGCGACCGGGGACAAGCGCTTCGCGGAGCGGGTAGACTATATCGTGAAAGAGCTGAAGCAGGTCCAGGACCAGAACGGCGACGGTTACCTGGGGGCTCTGGAGAACGGTCGCGAGCGTTTTGCCGAGGTGGCCCTGGGCGACATCCGTTCCTCGGGCTTCGACCTCAATGGCCTCTGGTCGCCCTGGTACGTCCTGCACAAGGTGTACGCAGGCCTACGCGATGCCTGGCGCTATGCAGGCAACCGCACGGCGTTAAGGATCGAGATCAAGTTCGCTGCCTGGGCCGAGGGAGTTCTGGCCAAGCTGGACGTCGCGCAGGTCCAGCGCATGCTGAACACCGAGTTCGGCGGCATGAACGAGGTACTGGCCGATCTCTACGCAGATACCGGCGACAAGCGCTGGCTGCGCCTCTCCCGGCGCTTCGAGCACCATGCCGTGCTCGAGCCGTTGAGACGCCATGAGGATGAACTGGCTGGAAAACACGGCAACACTCAGGTTCCCAAGCTGATGGGTTCCTTGGCTCGTTTCGCTTATGCGGGCGACCCGGGCGACGGTTTCGCCGCCGCATTTTTCTGGGACCGCGTCGCCGCTCACCACAGCTACGCCACGGGCGGCCACGGCAAGGACGAGTACTTCGGCGATGCCGACAAATTGAGCGACCGAGTCGACGGCCGCACCGCCGAGACCTGCAATGTCTACAATATGGTCAAGATGGCGCGGCGCCTCTTTGCCCTGCGCCCGGACGAGCATTACGCCGCCTTTCACGAGCGGGCCCTGTTCAACCACATCCTGGCCTCCATGGACCCGGAGGACGGCCGTACCTGCTACATGGTGCCCGTGGGTCGCGGCGTCCAGCGCGAGTACCAGCGGATGTTCGAGGACTTCACCTGCTGCGTCGGCTCGGGCATGGAGAGCCACGCCCTGCATGGC
This sequence comes from Candidatus Aminicenantota bacterium, assembly GCA_026393775.1. Classification (GTDB taxonomy): domain Bacteria; phylum Acidobacteriota; class Aminicenantia; order UBA2199; family UBA2199; genus UBA2199. The sequence goes on along the minus strand of JAPKZM010000318.1, from coordinate 4,139 downwards.
TACGGCATTTACTACCAGAGCAACGACAAGCTGTGGGTGAACCTCTATGCCCCCTCGAAGGCAGAGTGGCGGCAAGCCGGCGTGAATCTGGCCATGGAAACCGATCTTCCCGAAGGGGATACGGCGAAACTGACCTTCACCTTGAAGTCGCCGCGCGACTTCACCCTGGCGCTGCGCCGTCCCACCTGGGCGGGGGAGGGTTTTGCCGTCAGCGTGAACGGCGAACCGTTGCCAGACCTGCCGGCTCCCGGCGCCTACGTTGAGGTGAAGCGTCTCTGGAAGGACGGCAACACGGTGACCCTGGCCCTGCCCAAAACGCTCCGCCTGGAGCCTCTGGCGGACAACCCCCGGCGCATTGCCATACTCTGGGGACCGCTGGTCCTGGCCGGCGACCTGGGACCTGAAGACTCGTTCCAGGCCTGGCGCGAAGGAGCGATCCCGGCCTTCATCAGGGCCGGCGATCCACCGGCCCGTTGGCTGCAGGCCGTACCGGGGCGACCGGGCCATTTCCGCGCCTGGAGCGCCAGCGGCGAAAAGGAGATCGAGATCCTGCCCTTCTACCGCCTGCAGCGCCGCACCTATGCCGTCTATTTCGACCTATTCACCCCGGCGGAGTGGGAAGCCAAAAAAACCGAGTATGCCGCGGAACGGGAGCGGCAGCGGAAGCTGGACGAGGCCACGGTCGCCTTTTTTCAACCCGGGGAGATGCAGCCCGAGCGGGACTTCGACTTCCAAAGCCGGGGGGCGGAGTTCGACGAGACGGACCGCGTCCAGGGCCGAGCCTTCCGCCGCACGAAAGACTGGATGTCGTTCGTGCTGCCCGTGGAAACGGGCAAGCCCCTGAAGCTGGTCGTGACCTACTTCCAGGATGAGTGGCGCCGGCGGACGTTCGACATCCTGATCGACGGTGAAAAGATCAACGAACAAACGGTCGAGCGGGGAGGAGTGCCCCATTTCTTCGATGTTCAGTATCCCGTCCCCGGGATTCTGCTCCAGGGGAAAAAAAACTTCACCGTGCGCTTCCAGGCGACGAATGGCAACGAGACCGCGGCGATGTTCGGCGTTCGCTTGGTGCGGGAAGAAAGGTAGAGGCAGGGGAAAACAACCGGGCGGGGTGTTCCCGTCCCTAGCGATTCTCCCGTTTGCCTTTGGCCCCGGCCTGTGCTATAAACGGCCTATGAACCCCGACCCGAAAACCATGCTCGTCCTCAATCCATGCGCCGGCAAGGGCAAGGGGCTCAAGGCTTTTGCCGCCATCCGTGAGTTGCTTGCTACGCGGATTACGCAAATGGATGTCAAGGTTTCCGAGTATGCCGGCCATGCTTTCCAGATCGGCCGTGAAGCCGCCAGCCAGGGATATGAGAGGATTCTGACCGTTGGCGGCGACGGCACGCCCTTCGAGGTCATCAACGGTTTGTACGCCGACGGGCGGCCAAAACAACTGCCGGAACTGGGCATGATTCCGGCCGGCACCGGCAATTCCTTCCTGCGCGATTTTTCGATCCTGAGTTGGAGCCAAGCCGTCGAGAACATACTGGCTGGAAAGCGCCGCAAGGCAGACCTGGTGGAAATTGTTTATCAGCGCGAGCAGAAGGACATCAGGCAATATTACCTCAACATTCTGGGGATCGGCCTGATCGCCGACATCCTCAAGCTGACCAATGAGAAACTGAAGGGCTTTGGTTCCCTGGGCTATAGCCTGGCCGTGCTGCTGCGCCTGGCCAAGGGCATGCGCAACCGCATGCTGCTGACCGTTGACGGTGAAAAAATAGAAGTCGCTGACAGCGCCCTGGTCATCTCCAATTCCAAGTATACCGGCGGCGGCATGAAGATCGCCCCCACCGCCGATAGCGGGGACGGCATGGTGGACCTGGTCATTTTCCAGGGGGTCAACCGCCGCGACATCCTGAACATCTTCTCCAGGGTATTCAAGGGCACTCATGTCGGGCATCCCAAGGTCAAGCATTTCCGCGCCGCGGAGATCGTTATTGACAGCTGCCCGCAGGAACAGCTCATGGCTGACGGCGAACTGCTGGGCGCGACGCCGCTGTCGCTGAAGGTGCTCCCCGGCGAGCTGACCATTCTGGCATGAAGAAAGCCGCTGCCGCCGCCCTCTCGCTGCTGATCTGGTGCGTCGGCTGGATCTGGTTCTTTTTCGGGGCGCTATTCCTGCTGCTGATCGGCTTGTTCCGCGCGGGCGGTTTTTTTGAAAGCTGGGTGAAGGGATTGTGCCGCTCGCTGGTCTGGATCTGCGGCATCCGCGTCTCGGTCAGCGGTCGAGAAAATTTCCAATCGGGCCGGCAGTACATCCTGATGATGAATCACGTCAATCTCCTCGACGGTTTTGTTTTCTACCGCAGTTTCCCGGGCTGGGCGCGCGGCATCGAGGAGGAGAGCCATTTCGACTGGCCGGTTTACGGCTGGGTGATCCGGCGCATGGGCCAGATACCGGTAAGCCGCAAGAGCGGCATCAAGGCCATGGAGTCCCTGAAATGCGCTGCCGCTCTGATCAGGCAGAAAAAAAATATTTCCTGCGCCGTGTTTCCGGAAGGGACGCGCACCCGCGACGGCAAGCTGGGACCGTTCAAGAAGGGGGGATTCCTCCTGGCTTTGGAGACAGGTTTGGACATTTTACCCCTGGTACAGAAGGGAGCCTATGAAATCAACAGCCGTCACAGCCTGCTCATCAGCCCCGGCCGCATCGAATTTTTCATCGAAAAACCCATCCCGGTGGCGGGGTACACCAAGGAGAATATCACCCAGCTGATGGACAAGGTGCGCGGTGTTTTTCTGCAATATGTCGAATAGATAGACTGAAATTATAATTCCAGGAGGGGAAAATGGCGGTTTTAATGGGCTGGATATTCATCCTATTCGGGGTGATCTTCTTTTTCGGCGGCGGCGGCTGGTCGGTTATCAGTGCCTTGTTCGCGAGCCGTTTGGCCAGCACGCAGCTCATGCCGCAGCTTGTCTTTGCCAGCGTTGGATTCGCGATCTGGCTGCTGGGAATGATTTTGGTGGCCATTGGATTAATCGGAGGCAAAAAAAAGAAGATCTTGGCCAAAAAGATCTTCGAGACGGGGGTGACTGCCGAGGCAACGATCACGTTCATTGAAAAGAACTACGGGAAATTGGTCAACCATAAGCCGGTCTATTCCTTCGTCGAGTACAAATACCGCGACAGCGGCGCCACGGAGCATCTGGGCAGTAAAAGCGATGTCAGCTCCGACCTGGCCGTCCGCCTCGATCTTCACGTCGGTGGCAAGGTCCGGATCAAATACTTGAAAAAGAATCCGGGGCAGAATGTTCTGATCCTGCCTGATCCCGAAGCCGGAAAAGGGCACAGGCATTAGGCTGATGTGGCGTAATGATTAAAACAGGCGCTGGCGGATCAACAGGTCCGGGTACAACTTCAGCAGCGCTTCGGTGAGATATTCCTCGATTTCCGAGCGCGAGCTGAAATAATCCAATTTGGCGACGATCCGGCGCAGCTTGCTGTAATGGATCTGGGTGAAAACCCTTTTGATCTCGGCGATGGCCATGGCGTTCATGGAAAAATTAGTGAAGCCCATGCCCAGGAGCATCAGCGCCTGGAAACACTTGCCGGCCATTTCGCCGCAGATGGTGACTTCCTTGCCGATACGGGCCGCTTCCCGGCGGATCTCTTTCAGGATGTGAATAAAGGCCGGGTGGAAGGGGCTGAACAGGTAAGCCACCTCGCTGTTGTTGCGGTCCACGGCCAGCAGGTACTGGATCAGGTCGTTGGTCCCGATCGAAAAAAAGTCGATGTCGTCCTTCAGGTGAGGGATCAAACGCACCGCGGCCGGAATCTCCAGCATGATGCCGACCGAAACATCCTTCTTTGGATAGTTGCCCTCGCGCAGTAACTCTTCCTTGGTTTCGGCCATGATGGCCCGAATGGCGTGAATTTCCTCGATTTCGGTGATCATCGGGAACAGGATCCGGATGTTGCCGCTGCTGTTGGCCCGCTGGATGGCTTTGATCTGAATTCTGAACGGCTCCTTTTTCTTCAGAAACATGCGCACGGCCATCAGTCCCAGCGAGGGATTTTCCTCGCGGCTGGGCGAGGCCGCGTCCGATTTGTCGCGGCCCAGGTCGTAGGTGCGGATGACCAGCGG
>JAPKZM010000068.1 GCA_026393775.1 Candidatus Aminicenantota bacterium | reverse complement strand
CACCCTGATCGCCCATATGTCCCCGGTCCTGGACGAGTCGGGCCAACCCACCGGGCTGTCGACCGGCGACATCTACCCCGGCGCCAAGGACCAATTCTTGAAGGCATCTTCCTATTACCTGACCGCCACCGTAGGCGGCGCCTACGCTTTCACGGACACACTGTCGACCTCATTCGGCCTGCGCTATATCAGCGCCGTCAACAAGACGAAGATAGGCTTGACCTTGACCGATTCACCCTTGGGCTATCCCGACCTGGCGCTGGGATTGGACAGCAAGGACAAGGCCAGCGGTGCGGGTATCGTCTTCGGGATGCACTTCGCGGCCACCCCCAAGCTGGACCTGGCCGCCCATTACGAAAGCAAGGTCAAGCTCGACTTTGAAACGACGGTGAACAAAGACGACATAGGGCTGATCGAGAACGGCGTCAAGTTCCGCCGCGATCTGCCGGCCGTTCTCTACCTGGGTGCCGGCTATCGCTGGAACGAAAAATTGCAGATGCTGGTGGATTTCAACTACTATTTTCAGAAAGCCGCCTGGTGGGAGCTCACCTTGCCTGAGGGCGGTGAAACGACCTGGTCGGAGCTGACCGGCGACTGTTACGCCGCCGGCATCGGTTTTTCCTACAAACTCTCCGATCGTCTCCAGCTCAGCGCCGGCACGGTGTTCACCAAGTTCCTGTTCAAGGACAAGGAGTCGTACTACGAGCGGCTGGGAGAGTTCGAAGCGCCCAAGGGCGACAACTGGAACAGCGGCATCGGCGTCGCTTACAGGGCCTGCAACAAACTGACCCTGAACCTGGCTTTGGGAGCCACATTCTGGAAGAAGCAAGAGATCGGCCGCCTGGTCTTCGTGCCCCTGGTGGTCGAGGTCAAGGCCTACGCCTATTCCCTTTCCGTGGGAATAAATCTGGATTTATAAAGACCAAGTATAAAGTTTAAAGGAAAAAGGAAAAAGTAAGAGACAATATTCGTATTTCTGACTTTATACTTTGTACTTTATACTTTTTCCTTCTGCATTCCTATTATTTCTCCGAAAACCTTTTCTCCAGCTCGGCGTAGCGGGAGTCCACCAGCTTCTGGACCTCGGCCACGTCGTTTTCCTTTAAATGTTTGAAGCGTCCCTGCAGCTTCAGGTATTCGAGCACCGGCTTGCGCGTGGGGGTTTTAATGGTTTGCAGGTATTTGCCGTTTTCCACTTCATAGACGGTGAAGACCCCGGTCTGCACCGCCAGGCGCGCCAGCTTGACCGTGTCCTCGGGCTTGGCCTTCCAACCCGGGGGGCAGGGCGCGAGGATGTGGATGAACTTGAAACCGCGGATCTCCTTGGCCTTGATGAGCTTTTTATAGAGATCCTCGGGGTACGCCACCGAAGCCGTGGCCTGGTAAGGCACCTTGTGGGCGGCGACGATGTCATCGATGCTTTTCTTGACTTCCTTCTTGAAATGCTTGACCGGCGTGGTGGTGGTCCAGGCCCCATACGGCGTGGCGCCGCTGCGCTGGATGCCGGTGTTCATGTAGGCCTCATTGTCATAACAGAAATAAAAAATATCGTTGTTGCGCTCGGCGGCGCCGGAGAGAGCTTGCAGGCCGATGTCGAACGTGCCGCCGTCGCCGGCCCAGCCGCAGATGGTGGTTTTGCCCTTGCCCAGAGTATCCATGGCCGCCTTGATGCCGGAAGCCGTGGCGGCGGTGGCTTCGAAGGCCATGTGCAGCAGGGGGACTTCCAGGCAGGAATAGGGGAACGGGCCGTCGATCACCGTCCAGCAGCAGGCGGGGAAGGTGAAAATGGCATCCTGGCCGATGGCTTTCATGGTGGTGCGCATGGCAATGCCGGCGCCGCAGCCCTGGCAGGCCAGGTGGCCGGGGCTCATCAGTTCTTCAAGGGGTAATGTCGGTTTCATTTTTTCACCTCCACCCAGTACAGTTCCTGGTCGGGTTTTTTCTTCTTGCCCACCTGAGCGATAATGTCGTAGAAGGTCTCCGGGAAAATGTCACGCCCGCCCAGGCCGGCGATGAAATTCCAAACCGGCACCTGGGAATGACCGTACAGGGCGGACTTCACTTCCTGGGCCCAGATCCCGTGGTAACCGTAAGAGATGTCGCGGTCGACGATGATCACTTTCTTGGCGTTCTTCAACTGTTCGCGCACATCGGCGAAGGGGAATGGGCGTAAGACCCGCATGCGCAGGTTGCCCACCTTATTGCCCTTGGCGCGCAGCTGGTCGACGGCGTAGCGTGCCGTGGAGGCGGCGGTTCCCGAAGTGACCAGCACGGTCTCGGCGTCATCGACCATGTAGGGGTCGACCGTATCGTAATAACGGCCGAAAACTTTTTTAAAGGCAACGGCTTCTTTCTTGATCTCCACCAAGGCCTGGTCCATGGCCTCATGCATCTTGATGCGGAATTCCATGTACCATTCCGGGGTGGTCAGCCCGCCGTAGGTATGGGGATTCTGGACGTCCAGCTTGTATTTGTAGTCGAAGGGGGGCAGGTATTTGTCGACCAGCGCCTGGTCCGGAATGTCGACGCTTTCATAGGTATGGGACAGGGAGAAAGCGTCGAGGATGATCATGACCGGCATCAGTACTTTCTCGGCCACCTTGTAGGCGATGATGACCGAATCGAGCACTTCCTGGTTGGACTGGCAGTAGAACTGCATCCAGCCGGTGTCGCGCTGCGACAGGGAATCATTCTGGTCGGACCAGATGGTCCAGGGCGGCGCCATGGCGCGGTTGATGTTGGCCATGACAATGGGCAGGCGCGCGCCCGCCGCCCAGTGCAGCAATTCATGCATCAGCGCCAATCCTTGCGCCGAGGTCGCGGTAAATGCCCTGGCACCGGCCGAAGAAGCGCCGATGCAGGCGGCCATGGCCGAATGCTCCGATTCGACCTTAATGAATTCGGCCTTGAGCTTCTGGTCGGCCACGATCTCGGAGAGCAGCTCCACCACCTGGGTCTGGGGGGTGATGGGATAGGCGGCGATGACCTGGACGCGGGAAAGGGTCGCCCCGTAAGAGATGGCGTGGTTGCCCATCATTACTTTTTTCATTTTCCCTCCTTGATCATTTCAATGCACTTCTTCGGGCACTCCTCGGCGCAGATGCCGCAGCCCTTGCAGAAATCCAGGTTGATCACCGGGTTGTCGTCGATCCAATCGATGGCGGCGTCGGGGCAGAACTTCCAGCAGATCGTGCACTGGATGCACTGGCTGAGATCGATCACCGGTTTTAAGTTGCGCCAGGAACCGGTGGGGTTGGCGGCCATGGAGCGCAGGCTCATGACCATCGGCGGGAGCTCTTCCATCTTTTTGAAATCGATTTTTTTTCTATCCTTGGCCATGTCACACTCCTTTGACCGATTCGTAGGCTTCCTGGGCTGCGGCCGCGTTCTCATCGGGATTGACCGGTACATTTTCACGCACCGACTGCAAGATCGACGCCAGTTTGACGAAATTAAAAATGCGCGGCACGGCGCCCAGGATGGCGGTGTTGACGATGGGCGCCGCCGTGGAACCGAGGCGGTGCTTGATGGCGATATCATTGGCGTCGATGGTGAAGACGCGGAAATCCTTGCCCAGGTGCTGGAATTCCTGCGGCTGGTGCCCCGTATTGATCAGGATGAAAGCACCCTTCTTCAATCCTTCGGTGACATCGATGGCATCGATCAGCGACGGATCGACGACGATGATGTGATCGGGGGCGATGATTTTGGAGCGGATATAGATGGGCTTGTCGTCGATGCGGATGAAGGCGAAAACCGGCGCGCCCCGGCGCTCGACCCCGAACTGGGGAAAGGCCTGGACATACTTGTCTTCCTTGGAAACGGCATCGGCCAGAATCTTGGATGCGATGACCGTCCCCTGGCCGCCGCGGCCATGGAATCTGATTTCAACCATGATAACCTCCTAATCCAGCAGCGCTGGATAAGAGTCTTAGATAGCAAATTCTAAAATTTGTTATTAAAGAAATAACAAATTTTGAATTTGCTCTAAGACTCTAAAAGTCTATTTCGACAATGCGGTGCGAATGGCAGTTGATGTTGACCGCGACCGGGAACGAGGCGATATGGCAGGGATGGCTGACGACGTGCACAGCCAGCGAGGTGGTGCGGCCGCCCAGCCCCATGGGCCCGATCCCCAGTTTATTGATGCGTTCCAGGATGCGTTTTTCCATGTCGGCGTAAAGCGGGTCCGGATTGGGGCTGCCCACCGGTTTGCGCAGCAAAGCCTTCTTGGCCAGCAGGGCCGAGGTGTCGAAATTGCCGCCGACGCCGACGCCGACCACGGTGGGCGGACAGGGGTTGGGGCCGGCCTTGGAAACCGTTTCGACCACGAAGTCCTCGATCCCCTTGGCCCCGGCCGACGGGGGCATCATCTTCAGGGCGCTCATATTTTCCGAGCCGCCGCCTTTGGCCATGAAAGTGATCTTGAAGGCATCGCCGGGCACGACCTCCCAATGGATGAAGACCGGGGTGTTATTGCCACTATTCTTGCGGCTGAGCGGGTCGCAGACCGACTTGCGCAGGTAGCCCTCGCCGTAACCTTCAGCGGTGCCCTGGCTGATGGCGTCGTGCAGGCTCTTGAAGCCGGCGTATTCCAGCTTAACTTTCTCGCCCATTTCGACGAAGAAAACGGCCAGGCCGGTGTCCTGGCAAAGGGCCAGTTTTTCGGCGGCCGCGATGTCGGCGTTCTGCAGGATCTGCTTGAGGATCACCTGACCCGAGGGCGCTTCTTCCCCTGGGAGGCAGCCCTGGATGACTTCCTTCAAAGCGGGATCGATGTTGAAATTGGCGTCCTGAACGGCCTGTTTGACCTTTTCTTTTACTTGCGGAAGACTTATTTTTTTCATTTGCGCCTCATGAAATGAAATTCAAAAGCAGAAGCGATACTATATATTTTTTTAGGCCTTGAGTCAAGGAAATTCCCGTAATTATTTCACCGCTTTTACGGCTTTTTTAACCGCGTCTCTCAGTAATTTCAGGTCCGGCGGTTTGATGAATTTCTTTTTCATCAGCAGCCCCATGGCGTCGCGGGCTTC
>JAPKZM010000163.1 GCA_026393775.1 Candidatus Aminicenantota bacterium | reverse complement strand
GATCGCCCAGCCAATGCAGTTTTCCAGGGTCATCGAAAGCTACAAGCTGCTGCCCATGTCGCTGGTAACCCTGCCGGCCCTGATCCTGCCCTGGGTGGAATTGCTCGCCGGCATATGCCTGGTTTCGGGGATTTGCGTGCGCAGTGCCGCCATGCTGCTCACGGCTTTGCTGTTATTGTTTATCCTCGCCCTGGGGCTCAGCGCCCTGCGCGGCTTGAAAATAAGCTGCGGCTGTTTTTCCACCGGAGCCGGCGACTACGAAAATATCTATTGGTTGATTGCTCGCGACCTGCTGATCCTGATCCCGGGCTGGGTGATCCTGTTTTTCGGCCGCGAGAAAAAGAATTCTTAAAGTAGGGGAGAGCAACACAAATTATCCGGACATGCAGTGGACGGATCTAATTTGTTTGTCCCCGAAGGGGATTGACTCAGTCGAATCCTTTACGGTTCCAGAGTCAAATCGCGCTGGATTTGATCGGATTGTTCCGAAGCCACCATGGCGTCTTCCAGGGACACCTTGCGGCCCTTCACCAGTTCGATTAGATGCTGGTCGAATGTCTGCATGCCCATGTCCCTGTTCTTGGCCACGTGCTTGAGTATTTCATCGGCTTTTTCAGGATTCTTCAAACACATCTTGATGGTTTTGTTGACCAGCATGATTTCGCAGGCCGGGATGAGGCCGGTCTTCTCCAGATTGGGCAGCAGCTGCTGTGAGATGATGGCCATGAGATTGTCGGCCAGGCGCTGCCGAGCGGAGGATTGCTCTTCGGATGGGAAATAGCTCAGGATGCGGTTGATGGAATGCATGATATCCGGGGTGTGGATGGAGGCCATGATCAAATGGCCGGTTTCTGCAGCCTTCATGCAGGTGTCCACCGTCTGCTGGTCGCGAAGCTCGCCGACCATGATGATGTCCGGGTCCTGCCGCAACGCGGCCCGCAGCGCCGTGGCGAATGATTCGGTGTCCGGGCCGATCTCCCGCTGGGAGATGATCGATTGGTTTTTTTCAAAGATGAACTCGATGGGGTCCTCGATGGTGACGATGTGGGCGCGCCGCTTCTGGTTGATGTAGTTGATAATTGCGGCCAGGGTGGTCGACTTGCCGTTGCCGGTGGCGCCGGTGATCAGGATCAATCCGCGGTGGATGTCCGAAATCTGTTCGAGCACCTTGGGCAGGTTCAACTCGGCGAAGGTACGCGCTTTCAGGGGGATCAGCCTCAGCACGGCGGCGTAGCGGTTGTTCTGGCGGAAAACATTCACCCTGAAGCGGGCCACTTCGGCGATGGCGAAAGATCCATCGTAATCCCTGACTTCCTTTTTGAACTTCTCCTCATCCTCATACTTGGCCAGCGTCTGCCCGATATGGAGAGTGTCCGCCTCGGTCAGCACCGGGTACTTGAGCAGGTAAAGCTGTCCCATGTGTCTGACCATGGGGGGGATGCCGACCTGGAAATGAATGTCCGAAACCTCTTTTTGGGCGGCAAAACTCAATATTTGGTTCAGGTTTATTTGTGACATGCGTTTATTCCTCGTCTTTTTCAGCGTCTCCACGCCGGGTCGCGTCAACAGGAAGCTTCATTGCGACATGATAGTAAAAAAATAAAAAAAAAGCAAGTCAACCGTCAGTGCGGCGCTGCCGCCGGGGCATTTATTTTTTGTTCTTGAAGCGCTGGACGTCGCGGTCCATTTCCCTCTTGATGTCGCGTTCCTTGAGCTTTTGCTTTTTCTCGTAAACCCTTTTGCCGCGTGCCAGGGCGATTTCAATCTTCACCAGACCCTTCGGGGTGAGGCGCAACTGCAACGGCACGATGCTGAAGCCGCGTTCCTTGACTTTTTGATCCAGGCGTCGGATTTCCCTCTTGTTGAGCAGCAGTTTGCGTTTTCTTTCGGGTTCATGGTTGAAAAAGCTGGCGTTCAAGTAGGGAGTGATGTGGCAGCGGAGCAGGAAAGCCTCCAGGCCGTGGATCTCGACGAAAGAGTCCTTCAACGAAACTTGTCCGGCACGGATGGATTTGACCTCGGTGCCGACCAGGGCAATGCCGGCCTCGAATTTCTCGATGATCTCGTAATCGTGGAAAGCTTTCCTATTGAGCGCTAGGGTCTTCATGGCGGATGAACAGAATGTCTTCGATCTTTCTCTTTCCCATTTTCTTGGCTATCAGCAGGTTTTGCTTGATTTTGATCCGGGCGTTTTCCTGGGGCATCTTGCCGTGATAATAGATGAACAGGCCGGAAATGGTCGTATAGTCTTTTTTTTCAGGCAACTCGATGCCCAGCCGCGAATTGATCTCCGCCACCGGCGTGCTGCCTTTGAACTGGTAGACGTTGCGGTTCAGTTTCGTGATGTTCTTGCTGCCGATGGCGATGTCGCCCAGGATGCCGCTCAGGATGTCGCTCAGGGTGATGATGCCGATGGTCGAACCGTATTCATCGAGAACGACCGCCAGGTTCAGCTGCTGCTTCTTGAATTCCTTCAGGATGTAGTTGAGCGACGAGTATTCGGATACGAAGATCGGCTTGGCGGCTATTTTCTTCAACTCAAGGTTTTTGAAATCCTCGTTCAGCATGACCGGCAGCAGGGAATGCGAGTCGATGATGCCGGATATGTGGTCGAGGTTGCCTTTGTAGATCGGGATCTTGGAGAATTTCTTTTCCAGGATGATTTTTTTCAATTCCCGGCTGCCGCTGCCTTCCTTGAGGGCGACGATATTGGTGCGCGGGGTCATGATGGCCTTGATATCCTTCTGGGAGATGTCGATGATCTCGGTAAGCATGCTGAGGGTTTCCGGGTTGTATTTGAACAGTTGGGTTTCGTTGGCCAGGAAATGCTTGATCTCCTCCAGGCTCAGTTCCTTTTTGAGCCAGGATTTTTTTTGGGTTTTGTTGAAAATGGAATTCACCAGCAGGGCCAGGCCCTTGACCAGCGGGAAAAAGAGCCGGTTGAAGAAGCGGACCGGGAATATATACAGGTAGGATAATTTTTCGGCGTGGTGGTAGCCGTACGACTTGGGCGTGACTTCGCCGAACACCAGTAGGACCAGGGTGGTGAAGATGGTGGCGGCGAAAAGCTGGACGCTGTGGCTGCTCTGAAAATACTGGGTGAACAGGTAGGTGGCGATGGCCGCCGCGGCCACGTTGACGAGGTTGTTGCCGATCAGGATGGTCGACAGGAATTCCTCCGGTTTTTCCAGGATGCGGGCCAGCAGCATGGCTTTTTTGTCCTTTTTCTTGGCGCGATGGGCCAACTTGATCCGGCTGACCGTCAGCAGCGCCGTTTCAGCCGATGAAAAGAAAGCGCTGAACAGGACCAGCACGGAAAAAAGCAGCAGGAAAAAAATCAACTCGTGGGGGTTCATCCCTTGCCTGCCGTTGCCGTCACTTCAAAGCGCATGGTTCAAGCCAACCTATTTCTTGTGATAGAGCTGGTAAACGATCTTATAGAGAGACGTGCCGATGCAATCATTGATCACCTGGACATCGCGGAATTCCTTTGGAACTTTCAGGATTTTGGGGGCGAAGTTGACGATGCCCTTGATCCCATGGCCGATGAGTTTGTCCATGGTTTCCTGGGCGGCCTCCTCCGGCACGGTCAGCAGGGCGATCTGGATGTCGGGATTTTCCTGCAGGTAGGTGTCCAGCTGATTGACATGCAGGACCGGTTTTTTGCGCCCGGGTTTGCCTATTTCACTGCCGACCAGCCCCTCTTTGATGTCGAACAGGGCCGTGACCGTGATGTTGCGGTCATTGAATAACTTATAGTTTGACAGGGCCTGGCCGATGCGGCCGGCTCCGATGATGATCACCTTGGTCCCGCGGTCGATGGACAGTATTTTCTTCAACTCCTGGAACAATTTTTGGACCTGGTAGCCCTTTTTTTGTTTGCCGATGGAAATTCCCAGGTAGAAAAAGTCCTGTCGCACCTGGTTGCAGGACACGCCGGTGACGTCTTCCAGCTTTTTCGAGGACACATAAGCGTTTTCGGGGAGGTTCAACTTCAGCAGGGCTTCGTAGTAGAACGAAATCCGGCTGATGACGCGCGAGCTGATCTTCTTTTTCATACACTCCTCATATTATCGTTTAAGTTAAAATTAAATAATATCCGACATCAAGGGAAAAGTCAATTTTATTTTGCGTTCAAAAAATCGAATCGCCAATTTGGCCAAGGCCGGGAAATTTATTTTTCTTTCTTACAGTCTTCCTCCCATAGGCAATTGCTTTCAGGGCAATTGTATTTTCGCTCACTCTTATAACAAGTCGGATTGTTTTCTGCGGCTTGAATAGCCCGGATCAATTCGGTTTTTCTCATCCGGCCGGGATCGACCCCTTTTTCTCTGGCATATTTCCTGATTTCCGTAACCTTCATCCTCTTCCTCCCGTCATTACTGTTTTTTACAAAGAATCATTCTGTCAATGATTATCGATATGCATATAGTATAGCATAATTTTTTCGATTTATTACGAACGCCTTTTTCTGAGCTCAGCCCTTGCGAACCTGGAGGAGCGTAATGAAATATCTAACCGCGCTCAGCGGCTTTTTCCAAGTCAACGATCTTTTTGGGAATGGCTTTCCCCAGGACCCGCGCCCCTCTGGCTGTGACCAGAACGTTGTCCTCGATGCGCATGCCGCCGAACTTGCGGAATTTTTCCACGGCGGCATAATCGATGAACGAGGCCGCTTTTTTCCCTGCTTGCCATTGGTCGATCAGGGCGGGAATGAAATAAATGCCCGGTTCGACGGTCAAGACGTAACCCGGGGAGAGTGGCTTGGCCAGGCGCAGGGAGGCCAAGCCGAACTGCTCGCTACGCTTGGTTTTTTCGTCGTAACCGACGTTGTTTTCCCCCAGGTCCTCCATGTCGTGAACGTCAAGGCCCATCATGTGCCCCAGCCCGTGCGGAAAGAACAGGGCGTGGGCGCCGGCGGCGACGGCCGCCCCGACATCGCCTTTCATCAGGCCGAGCTCCTTGAAATGCCGGACCAGGATGTCGCACGTTTTGAGGTGGATGGCGCGGTAGCTGACCCCGGGCTTGATCATGGCGATGGCGGTCAATTGCATGTCCAGCACCGTTTCGTAAATCGCCTTCTGCTGCGAACTGAATTTCCCGCCCACGGGGATGGTGCGGGTGATGTCGGAGGCGTAACCCGATCCCGTTTCGCAGCCCGAATCGATGAGCAGCAGGTCGCCTTTTTTAAGCAGGTTGCCATGGTAGTGGTTGTGCAGGGTCTCGCCGTGCACGGTGACGATGGCCGGGAAGGCCATCTGGCCGCCGCCGGCCAGGGCCAGGCCCTCCATTTTCCCGGCGATGTCCCTTTCGAAGATGCCGGGACGGGTCATGGCCATGGCTTCACGGTACATGGCCGCCGTGGTGGACAGGGCCCTTTCGATCTCGGCGATTTCCTCCCGGCTTTTGAGCGAGCGCAGGGCAATCACCGCCCTAACCAAATCGGGGGAAGCGTAACTTTTGACCGCGCCATGCTGTATGCCCAGCAGCTTTTCCAATTGCATGGCGTTCTCCGGCCGGTAGGGCGGCAGGAAATGGATCTTGCGTCCCAGGCGAACTGCGTTTTTCAATATTTCCTCAAGCTTGGCCAACGGCTGGGTTTCGTTGATGCCGATCTTGGCGCAGCGGCTTTTCAGCGACGGCTGCGGACCCATCCAGATGATGTCGTCCAGGTCGAGATCGTTGCCGAAGATCGTCTGCCGGTCCTCGTCGATGTCGATCATTGCGGCCAGGCCGGGAAAGCTCAGGCCGAAAAAATATAGAAAAGAGCTGTCTTGGCGGAAATGGTAGGTATTGGCCGGGTAGTTCATCGGGCTTTCGTTGTTGCCCAGAAAAAGCAGCAGCCCCGATCTCATCTTTTTGCACAGTTTCTCGCGTCTCGCCTGGTAAACTTTTTTGTCAAACATGGTTTCTCCTTTAAAAAAACCATTTTAACCAAGCGTGAAAATTAATTCAACTTTTTTTCAGTTTTTTGATGCGCAGCAGCAGGCGGACGATGGCGTAGGTCCAGAACATCAACAGCAGGACATAAAAAATCCCGATGCCGGTGAAGAACCACGAATTTTCGTGCCTGAAGACGATGCGCATCCCGTTCATCAGGATGGGCAGGAAGATCACCATAAAAAGGATCAGGCGCCTGTATTTCTGGGCTTTGGAGTCCTTGTCGCTGAAAAATTCGGGTTTTTCACCGTCAGGGCATGGCTTGCGGAAATAATACCAGGAGCTCATGCGGCCGAGCATTTCCCAGCCGGCGTCGCGGCAGATCTGCAGGTATTCCTGCAGGCTTTTAAAGCTGCCGGTGCGGAAATCGAGGCGATAGGAATACTCGCGCGGCTCACCCTTGCTAAAATGATAGACGCAGGGCATCCCCGGGTTTTCCAGGTGCCAGCCTTCTCGCGACATCGCTTCCAGCCATTTTTCCTCTTCTTCGTCTTCCCAGGCCCAGAACCATTTGCATTTGGTCATTTTTTGCTTTTCCATCGTTGTCTCCTTTTAAGATGTTTTTACGCCGCCCGTTTTTCCCTTTGCCAGGGGGGGGCGGTGTCCCAGAATCGTGTCGCCCAAATCGGCCAGCAGCCGCAGCCGGGCCCGCTCGGTTGCAAGAATGCCGCGCCCTTTTTCGGTCAGGGCATATCGTTTGCGCCTGTCCACCTCGTCGAAGAGGCTGATCAGTTTCTCTTTTTCCAAAGTGGTCAGCGCGCCATACAGGGTGCCGGGCCCGATGCGCACGGCGCCCTTGCTTTCAGCTTCCACTTTCTGCATGATGCCGTAACCGTGCAGGGGTTCGGCCAGGGCCAGCAGGATGCAATAGGTGGCTTCGCTCAGCGGCAGGTGACGGACCGTCACTTTGTCTTCTTTCATGACATACTCCTTATGCGAATCTCACTATAACGGTTATCGCTATAGCGATAATCGATATAATGACATACGATATATCGGATGTCAATACATTTGGCAATAAAAAAATATTTTTTTTGTTTAAATATGAATTAGCAGAAAAGCAAATCGAAAAGGAGATCAAATAATTGAATGGTCCCCGTCGCCGGGGACAGACAAACTAGATTACCAACACTATGTTTTTGGCAATATCGGTATGCCGCCAATAACAATTTGTGTTGGTAATAGTTTGTCTGTTGACAAGCAAGTCGAAATCCGTCAAAATAACACCTTAAAAAAATTCGTTTTCAAAATCCAAACCCCGAATGGTGAAAATGGAAAAAAAATTGTATTCAGTCATTATCGGGACCGGGTCTTATGTCCCTGCCAAGCGTGTCAGCAACGCCGATTTTTTAAACAAGACGTTTTTTGATGCCGGCGGTGAAAAACTAAAGAAAAGCAACCAGGAGACGATCGACAAGCTCTCCGAGATCACCGGCATTCGCGAAAGGCGCCACGCCGCCAACGATCAGGTGGCCTCCGACATCGCTTATTTAGCGGCTCTTGACGCCCTGGAATCGGCAACGATCGACAAAGAATCGCTGGACTACATCATCGTGGCCCATAATTTCGGCGATGTCCGCCTGGGCAACGTCCGCTCCGATTTCGTCCCCTCCCTGGCGGCGCGGGTCAAGCACAAACTCGGCATCGTCAATCCCAAAACTGTGGCCTACGACCTGCCCTTCGGCTGCCCGGGCTGGCTGCAGGGGGTCATCCATGCCAACTATTATCTCCGCTCCGGCGACTGCCGGCGGGTAATGGTCATCGGCGCCGAGACCCTGTCCAGGATCAGCGACCCCCATGACCGCGACAGCATGATCTACGCCGACGGCGCCGGCGCTACCATCCTGGAGGCGGTAAGCAGCGACAAGCCGGTGGGCATCCTCTCCCACGCCGTCCGCAGCGACACGATTGAGCACGCCTACATGCTGTGGATGGACAAGTCGTGCGACCCGCAGCACCAGGGCGACGAGCTATATCTGAAGATGGACGGCCACAAACTCTACGAGTACGCTTTGAAAACCGTGCCGCTGGTGGTCAAGGAGAGCCTGGAAAAAGCCGGCCTGCCCATCAGCGAGATCAAGAAGGTCCTGATCCATCAGGCCAATGGAAAAATGGACGAGGCCATCCTGAAGCGCCTCTTCAAAATATGCGGCGGCGAGTACAAACCCGAGGTCATGCCCATGACCATCTCCTGGCTGGGCAACAGCTCTGTCGCCACGCTGCCCACGCTCCTGGACCTTATCCAGAAGGGCAAAATGAACGACCACAAACTTGAGTCCGGGGCGGCCATCGTCTTCTCCTCGGTGGGCGCGGGCATGAACATCAACTCGGTCGTCTATCGTATGCCTTGAGGGCCGCTTCCGTTCACTCCAGGACGGCCGATGCTGAAAAAGGTTTTAACGATTCTCCATAGCCCGTATCCTGCCGAAGACTCTCCTTTCTCCACCCTGCGTTATGGATTGGGCAGCGGCCTGTTCGTTTATATTTTCTTTGCCGCCTTCGAGCCATTCGGCTTCTCCCTGCTAGCGCCGGCGCCGCGCCGGGCCTTTTACATCGGCTACGGCCTGGTCACCGGTCTGACCATCGTTCTCAGTGGACTGCTGCTGCCGCGTTTGCGGCCGCGTTTCTTCCGCGAGGAGAACTGGAACCTCGGCAAGCAGATCCTCTGGATGGGTTCGGTGACCCTGGTCATCGGCCTGGGTTGTTACCTGCTGTCCAAGGCCATCTGCGCCCATTACGGGCTGCCGGCCCAGTGGGTGCGGCTGCAAACGATCGTCCTCGATACGTTTTTGATCGCCATTTTCCCGATCACCGTCATCAACCTAGCCAATTATGCCCGCCTGCTGCGGCGCAATGTACGCATTGTCCAGGAAACCAACCGGCGCCTTGAACACCCGGCTACCCAGCCGCAGCCTGAAAAAACTCTGTTGCAGCAAGTGGAGCTGGTAGCTGAAAATAACAAGGACTCCCTGCGCCTGCCCCTGACCGATCTGCTTTTCATCCAGGCCGAGGAAAACTATGTCCGGGTGCATGCCCGGGGCGAACGAGCGGTCCAGCCGCTGCTGCGCAGCAGCCTGACCCGCGTCGAGCGCCAGCTGCGCCCATATTACCCGCGGCTGTTCCGCTGCCACCGCACCTGCATCGTCAATTCCGCCCAGATCGTGAAAGTGGCGGGCAACGCCCAGGGGCTCAAGCTGACGCTCAGGGATTCCGCCGCCACGCTGCCGGTGGCGCGGCGCTATGTTAACGAGTTCCGCCGGGTGATCCAAGACCTGTAAAGTCCGGCCGTTCATCATCTTTTCCCTTGTCGCTCGTCCCCGAAGTTGCCATTGGCCCCTTTTCCTTGCCTGCGGTCACAAGGTTTTGTCGGTGGTCACAAAACCCCTTTACAGCCCGGGTTTTCAGCTTTACATTGGGGGCGGCGGGTCGCGAACGATCCGTCGTTAAGGAGTGTCAAGATGAAAAAAAATCTTTTTCGCTGTTTCTGTTTGCTGTGGGTGGTTCTTGCTTTTGCGGCGCCGCTGGCGATTCCAGCCTGTTCGACTTTCGTACTGCAGAAAGGCGACAAACTGCTGTTCGGCCGCAACTTCGATTTCTTTACCGGCAATGGGGCGATCATGGTCAACCCGCGCGGCTTGGCCAAAACGGCGCTGGTCCTTCCAGGAGAAAATCCGGCCAAATGGACGGCCCAGTACGGGAGCGTTACCTTCAACCAGGTCGGGCGGGAGTTACCCATGGGCGGCATGAACGAGGCCGGGCTGGTGGTCGAGATGATGTGGCACTTTACCGCCGGTTATCCCGGGCGCGACGAGCGTTCGGGGGCGATGGAATTGCAGTGGATCCAGTGTCTCCTCGATTCCTGCGCGACCGTCGCCGACGCCGTGAACGCCATCGAGAGGGTGCGCATCATGCCCATGGGCAGCCTGCTCCATTTCCACCTGTTGGATCGCCGGGGGGACGAGGCGATTGTTGAGTTCATCAACGGCAAAGCCCAAATCTACCGCGGCAAGGACCTGTCCGTCAAGGCGCTGACCAACCAGACCTATAGCGAGTGCCTGGCGCTGCGCTCGGGCTTCCAGGGCTTCGGCGGCGCCAAGCCTTTGCATACGACCATTAACGATCCCGACCGCTTCATGGCCCTGGCCGTCGCCGTCCGCCTGCCCGGCAGGGAGAAGAAGCTGCTCGATCGCGCCTGGGCCATCCTGGAGGAAGTGCACTGCGAGGTCCAGGAGAGCCCCACGCAATGGCGCTTCGTCTACGACCCGCGCAACCTGGAGATCCACATCCGCACGCTGAAGAATCCCGAACTGCGCACGATCCGTTTCAAGGATTTGTCCTTCGATTGCGCCTCCGGGGCCAAGGTGCTCGACCTGGATGCCGGGGCAGGCGACATCAGCCGGTCCTTTGCCGACTACACGCCCGCCTTCAACGAAGCGCTGATGCGCAGGACCTTCGCTATCTACAAGGAAAACGGTTTCCAGAAGGACATGCCCGATTTTTATGTCGCGGTACTGGCCGCTTACCCTGACTCGTTGAAGTGTCAATGACTCGGTCGTCTAGCACCTGCCCTGATTTTTATTTATTTTTGCAATGCGATTGAAAAAATAGTTTTTTTGTAATAATATGTTTATGTACACAATTAAGTGCATAACAGGAGACTCCCATGAGGCTGTCGGTAAGTATTTCCGAAAGACTGGGCAAAACCGTCAAGAATGTGGCTGAGAATGAAAAGAAATCCGTCTCTTCTTTGACGACGGAGGCGCTGCTTTATTATTTGCAGGAAAAAAAGAAAAAAAAACTTGGCTATCAATTGTTGGCGCTGGCAGGCAAGTCAAAAGTAGACAAGGACATATACAAGTTTCTTGAAAAGAGCAGAATAGACGATCATGACCGGGCTTGATACCGGTTTTTTTGTTGAGTTGCTCAAAGGGAATGGCCAAGCTGTTGAAAAATGGAAAAACATTGTCGACGGCGAAACGGATGCCGTTGTATGCAGTTTAACCATTTATGAACTGAAAAGACTTTCTTTGAAAGGCTGCTTGGCCATTGACGCCGTTCAGTTGACGATTGAGGCCATCATGGCCGTTTGTCAGGTGGTTTGGATCGATGATTGCGAACTGCTGGATGCTGCGGCCCGATTGGCTCATGGAAACGACATCCCCGCCGTCGATGCCTTGATTCTGGCCTTATTGCTGCAGGCCGGCGCACATACCATTTACAGCACCGACCGCCATCTGCAAAGTTTCAAAAGGAAAGGTATAATGGTTGTCAACTTGCTAGTTTGAACTATTGAATTTCAGAAACGAAAAAATCTTTTTTCCAATTCCAGGTGTTTTTCATCCAGGATTTTCAAGCTTTCTTTGAAATATTTTCAATCACGATGCCGGAAATCAGATTATAGTTTTAATTGATCAATTGGTTTTGGGAATAATTGTTTATGTATCTTCGGCCGGTATGATTGATGATGAATTTTTGTGCGGATGTTTTTTCAAAAAGGATGATGCCGGAATGATAGATGGAGAGAACTGCATCTTCAAGCTCTTTTTCATCCTTCAAGTTTTTCACATTCAAGCCAAGTTTTTGTGCTTAAGCAAAGCATATACCCTTACTATGAGAAGAATGTCCTTCGATACTATTTAAAAATTTGGCAATTGATTCGAGTTCCCCCAAGGATTTTTTTGGGCAATTGCGGATTTTCAGCAATTCGATAAGGTACTTGAATGAATTATCGCGCATGTTTTCTATTGCCCGCAACATACCAAAAGGGATTTGCTTTAGCCGTTCATTCCATAAAAGCGCCTTTCTCGGATCAGTGGAAACTTCAATGAAAGCTTTTTCAAATTCTTCAATTATGGCATGAATGGGCAAATATTGTTTTCCCAGTAAAACTTGCGGATCGGTTGGTCCCAGACTGGAATAAGGACCCAAATAAATCTCATCCGCGGCGCAAGCGATCAATGTGCCACCGCTCATGGCCAAATGGGGGACAAAAACTCTAATATGCTTGAATGTTGAATGCAGGTAATTGATGATCCGTTTGGTTGCTTCGTAATCACCACCGGGAGTGTGAATAATCAGATCCAATTTCTCTTTGTTCACCGATTTTGCGCAAGTCATAAAACCTTGAATGTCCTGGTCAATAATTGAATGAAATGGGGAAGGAACAGGTGGTTTGATCAACGTGAATGCTGACATATAACAGATAGTGGTGTTGCCGGTTTTTTCGTTTAATTTTTTAATGTAGTCTTCGAGTACCCTTAGCGGATTGCGGTCTTCAACTTCCCTGAGAATTTCATCCCAGGTAGGCATTCAAATTTCCAATGGTCAGGGTAAAGTCAATTTCTTCAGCTACGGAATTCTTTTCCAATATTTCTTTTACTTCACTAAATTCTTTTTTTATTTTTGATTCCAAGGCAATTTCACATTTTTTCGCTTCTTTTTCGACATATTCGGCGATTTCCGCTAATTTTTTATTTGTTGCCATTTTTTGCTCCTTCTTAATTATAGAATACAATAACTTTTTTTTCAATTTGCGGATAAAGTTTGTCAATTTTGCTTTGGATTTCGATGGTCAGCTGCAGGGCTTTGGCTACGCGGATGTAGTGGCGGATGTCGTCGAGGGAGAGGGCGCAGCCCTTGCGGTCCTTCAGCCACTTGGCCATGACCTGGTAGCCGCCGATCTGGTATTCCCAGACCTCGAGCGGTATATTGGAGAAATACTGGCTGTTGTTGATGAAGACATTGCCGGTTTTTACATCTAACAAGGGGATTAAGCCCCTTGTTGTAGAGTTCTTTGCTAAGCCCCTTGTTGCACCGTGATGTGAGTCTTGCTTCGCCCCTACGGCGGAATATTGGACCTTTTTGACGACGTTGTCGCCGGAAATATCGAACCTGGCAAATGGTTTATCCAATTGCGGCGACTTCAGCAAATGGATGACCGCCAGTTCTTCGCCGAGTTTTGCCATTTCTTTGAACAGGCTTTTATCGCTGGTGAACGGAATGCGCGGGAAATCGCTTTTCAAAAATTCGGCGTATTTTTTGCGGTAAACGTTAGAATATAGAACGGTATAAATGTAATAAAAAAACTGCTCGGGGGTAGGGGCAGCACCAATCATCCGCCTATCCTGGCGGATATGATTGGTCTGTCCCGTAGGGGAGGGTTTGAAACCCTCCCGTTTAAGCATATCGAATATTTTTGGATCAATATTCGGGACGCGCTCAATACCCTCAAACAATTTTTTTTTATTTTGATCTGGATATAAAAAAAGTGGAAAAAAATACGATCTTTCCCGTGTCTCCAAAGAAACAGTACAATCGTTAATAATTATATTCGAACATAATGAATGTCTAAAATTTTCATTTACTTGTCGATTTGTGATCAATCCAATGTTTGATTCCAGCATATTTCGCATAACTTCATGCCGAGACCTTTCAATCAAGGCATCGTGAAAGAATATCCATTGGACATCAAATGGGCGATATAAAATTTGAACAATTGATTTTTCAACAAAACGAGCATTTTTCTCTGCATCTGCACGGAGAATTTCTCTGACTTTTTTTATTTTCCAGTTAGGTTTATCTTTCAAAT